>CALJUJ010000089.1 GCA_937975525.1 uncultured bacterium | reverse complement strand
CCGATGACCGTCGAGAAATCCGTGATTGCCGTAGGCGTCGGCGTGGGCGTCGCCTCGTTGGGGTCCGGGGTGGGCGTCGCCGTCCCCGTGACGGTGGCCACCGACGTCGGCGTCGGATCGAGCTTGGTGCCGATCGACAGCGAGTTGAGGAACCGGCGCCCGTCGAGCTCGGCGGCCCAACGGAACGTTCCATCGTGATTGAATGCGTAGATGTCGCCTGCCGCCGTGCCGACGACGAGCGATGCCGAGGAGACGATGCTCGGCTGTAGGAATCCAACGCTTGCGTCGTAGAGGCCGTCGATCGAGATGCGCCGTCGCAGCTCGCCATTGCGGGTGAGCAGGTGCATGACGCCGTCGCCGTCGAGAACCGCCACGGCGCGGCCGAGGCTGAGGGCGGGCGAGGAGCTGATCGGGCCGACGGCTCCCTCGCCGCGCGCCGGGTACTGCCAGCGGGTCGTGCCGTCCTCGTTGATCGCGTACAGCTTGCCCGCCGTCGGCTCGGCCGCCGGCGTGGTGCGAATCTCGGCGCCGATCAGGATGGCGGCGAGCGAGCCGGTGATGGTGTTGAACGTCACCGTCGGCGACGACGAGAAGCCGGCCACCGCGGTTGCGGGGAAGTCGTCTGTCAAGTCGGGCGCGAAGCAGGTGTCGCACGTCGGCTCGGGCTCGGCGGCCGACTCCAGCACCGAGAAGCGGTACACCCGGCCATCATCGTCGCCGATGACGATGTTCACCAGCCCGTCGATGTCGCGGTACAGGGTCGGCGACGAGGTGAGCGGCCCGAGCGACTCATCGCAGCCGCTGCCCGCCGAGGCCGGGCAACAAGCGCTGCAGCTACGGACCGTCCACACCGGCTCCAGGGTTTCGGGGTCGAACGCGCGCAGCGTGCCGCCGGTGCTACCGATGTAGATCGTGCCGTCGTTGCCGATCGCGGGCGACGCGACGATCGCGGAGGGTGGCTCGGTGTCGTCCACGGCTGCGAAGCGCAGCGCCCCTTCGTTGATCAGGATTCCGCCGCCGAATCCGCCGGTACGGGCTGAATTGTTGCGGAACTGCGACCACTGGGGCACCGGTACGGTGGAGACCGAGCTGCCGCCGCCCCCGCCGCAGCCTGCGGTGGCCGCCAAGAAGGCCAGAACCGTTGCGATGCGCAGCTGGAGCATGGTCTCGGGGATCTGTCACAGCAGTCCGCTAAACTCAACTCGCTCCCGATTCGACGTCGTGCCCCGGTTTGGTTTGGGAGCGGGCACGCGAACCGAAGAGGACCGTCCCCATGGTGTGCGAGCACGCTGCGACCGCGATGCGGCCAGAGGAACCGTGCGCCTGTCGTCCCGATGGAAATCAGCCCGAGACACCACCCGGTTCGGGGCGTCGCGCGAGGATTCGGCCGAGATACTCGTCGCCGGTCGGTCCGCGGACGAGCCCCTCTTCGAGGGTGACGATTTCGAAGCCTGCGAACGCTGTGGCGAGCTCGCCTCGCTGGAGCAGGAATGCGGGGTTGCGGGGGTGGCCGAGGCGACGCTGATCGATCAGGAACGTCTCGACGAGCACGACGCCGCCGGGGCGCACCGCGCGACGCAGCTTGGGGAACAGGGATCGCTGCAAGTAGCGCACGACCACGGCCGCATCGTAGTGGTCGGCACGGATGGGGTATTGCTCGAGATCGGCCTGTAGGCAGTGGACGGGCAACGACTCCGATCTCGCGGCATCCGCGACCGCGGCCAGTCCACCCCGGGCGATGTCGATCGCATGTACGACGGCACCACGGCGGGCGAGGTACAACGCGTGCCGCCCGGCGCCGGCGGCGGCGTCGAGCACGCGCCCGCCGAGCACGGAGGCCGCGGAGCGAACGAACGGCGAAATTTCACGCTCCGCGCTGCGCGCCGCGTGCTCGCCGTAGTGCGCCTCCCACCGGTTTCGATCGTCTCGGCCCATCGCGGATGACCTCAGTCGCGTACCGCGCGGGCGACGACCACGACGTCGACTCGTGCTGCGCCGGCCCGCAGCAGCGCCCGGCTGCAGGCGTCGACCGTGGCTCCAGTGGTCATCACGTCGTCGACCAGGGCGATGCGTTTGCCGGCGATGCTGGCGGCGTCGGCGACGCGAAAGGCGCCGGCGACGTTCGCACGCCGCGCCGTTCCGTCGAGCTCGACCTGCGGCCGCGTCGGCCGGGTGCGGACCAGGGCGCGGGCGGCCACCGGCGTTTTGCCGAGACCGAGGTGCCGGGCCAAGAGAAGAGCCTGATTGAATCCGCGCCAACGCAGCCGGTCGAGGTGGAGCGGTACCGGTGCGACGACGTCCGCGGCGAGCCCGCGCCGGTGCGCGGCGACGGCGAGGGCTCGGCCGAGAACGCGGGCGATGCCGAGCTCGCCGCGGTACTTCAGCTCGTGAATCGAGTGCCGCAGCGGGTCTTCGGCCTCGTCGAAGTGAAGCACCGCGCACGCCGTCGTCGAGGCTTGCGCCGGCGCGCGCCGCAGGCAGCGGCCGCACGAGCGCGTCGCGCCCTCGCGCCAACCGGTCGGGCGCGCACATGTCGGGCAGCTGGCGGTCGGATGCCAGGGGATGCGAGCCTCACAGCGAGCACAGAAGCCGGGCCGCGGCGCGGGGGCGTCGCACCCGTAGCACGACGGTGGGTAGAGGACGTCGAGAAGGCTCGCTGCGATCGACACCGAATCGACGCTACGCGGCCGCCGGCGCCGAGGCAACTTTGCAATTCGGGGGGCAAGGGCTAGCATCCGTCGCTCGCCGCCGACGGGAGGAGCTGGCACATGGCAAGCGCGCTCGACGACATCACCATTCTCGATCTCAGTCGCGTCATCGCCGGCCCTTTCGGCACCAGCCTGCTGGGCGACATGGGCGCCAGGATCATCAAGGTCGAGCTGCCGGGTCGCGGCGACGACGGGCGCTACGGATTTCCGACGGTGGAGGGAGTGCCGGTCGCCTTCAAGGCGCTCAACCGCAACAAGCGGGGCATCACCCTCGACGTTCGCAAGCCCGCCGGCGCCGCCTTGCTGCGGCGTCTCGTCGAGCATGTCGACGTGGTCGTCGAGAACTTCTCGGCGGGCACGATGGACCGCTGGGGGCTCGGCTACGCCGAGCTCGCGCGCATCCAGCCGGGCCTCATCTACGCGGCCTTGTCGGGCTTCGGTCAGACCGGTCCGTACGCGGAGCGGACGTCGTACGACATCATCGCCCAGGCGATGGGGGGCCTCATGGGAATCACGGGATTCGCCGATGGTCCACCGATCCGCGGGGGTGGCTCGCTCGGCGACTTCATCGGCGGAAGCTTTCTCGCGGTTGCCCTCCTCGGTGCGATTCACCACCGCACGCGGACCGGAGAAGGGCAGATGGTCGACGTTTCGAACATGGATGCGATTTTCGCGATGCTCGACAACTGGCCCACGGTGTACGCGACGACCGGCCGGCAGCCGCCCCGGCTCGGCAACCAGCATGCGTTCGTCACGCCCTACGACTGTTTCGCCGCCAGAGACGGCCATCTGGTGATCGGTATCGGCAACAGCAGGCTGTTTCGCGAGTTGATGGCGGCCATCGGCCACGAGCCGCTCGGTCGCGACCCCCGCTTCAAGTCGCCGCAGGCCCGGCTCGAGCGGCACGCCGAGGTCAACCGTATCGTGGCCGAGTGGGTGGCCGAGCGCACCGTCGCCGAGGTGCTCGAGGTGTTGGGTCCGAGCGGCGCGAACGTGCCGTGCGCGCCCGTGATGACCGTCGAAGCGCTCGTCGAGGATCCACACATCGCGGCACGGGAGATGCTGGTCGACCTGCCGGATCCGGTGCTCGGGAAGATCCCGGTGACCGGCGTGCCTTTCAAAATGTCGCGATCTCCAGGTAAAGTACGGCGCTTGGGCCCGGATCTCGGCGAGCACAACGACGAGGTGTACCGGGGAATGCTCGGGCTCTCCGAGAGCGAGATGGGACTTCTGCGCGACGAGGGCGTGATCTGACGAGGATGGGAGATGGAGCTACCGATCGTCCAGAAATTGAAGAAGGACTTGGCCGAGCTGCAGCACGAGCTGACCCACAAGGTGCCGAAGGACCTGCAGGAAGCGGCCAGTCACGGCGATCTCAGCGAGAACGCGGAGTACGATGCCGCCAAGCAGCGGCAGGAGTTCCTGCGCGCGCGGATCGGTCAGGTACAGAGCCGCATCCGTGAGCTGTCGCTCTACAACATCCAATCGATCCCGGATGGCGTCGTCGCCTACGGAAGTAAGGTTACGGTCGAAGACCTGGACGACGGTGAGTCGCAGGTCTACGAGATCGTCTTCCCCGAGGAGGTCGATCCCGCGGCCGGACGCATTTCGCTGAGCTCGCCGATCGGTAGGGCGCTGATGAGCCGCGGCGTCGGCGACGAAGTCGAAGTCCAGACGCCGAAGGGCAAGCGGTCGTACGAGATCACCGATCTGGTCACGCTCCACGAGCGCTGAGGCCCGTCTCCGCCACTTGCGTTCCTTGCAGGTGCTCGATGGCGTGTGCTACGTTTCGCGCCAATTTCGGGCCGCTTGCGACGAGGTGGGCTTCCGAGCCCGCTTGTTTCGTTTGGAGTCGAGAATGTCCCGAGATGTTGTCGCCCGCGTGTGGGAGCTCGCTGCGCCGGTGGTGATCGCCGACGGTGGCGAGCTCGTCGACGTCGAGTATCGACGCGAGAGCCGAGGTACGGTACTGCGGCTGTTCGTCGACCGCGAGGGCGGCATCACGGTCGACGACCTCGCTCGAGTGAGCCGCCAACTCAGCGACGTCTTCGACGTGCACGATGCGGTGCCGGGGGAGTACCTGCTCGAGTGCTCGTCGCCGGGGATCCATCGCCGCCTGCGCTTGCCGGAGCACTTTCGGCGTTTCGTCGGTGAGCGTGTCCGCGTCAAGACGCAGGGGCGGGCAGATGGGCGGCGCCAATTCGTCGGCACGCTGGCGGCGGCGGACGACGAGGCGATCGAGGTCGCCGAAGGCCAGGGTTCTTTCCGGATCCCCTACGCGGAGATCGTGCGGGCGAATCACGAGGCCGAATTGCCGTAGGTCGCCGAAGGTCGAGGAGGAGAACATGCAACCGGAGTTGAGCCGGGTCATCGAACAAGTCAGCAAGGAGAAGGGGATCGATCGCGAGATCGTCGTGACCGCGATCGAGGCCGCCATGCTGTCGGCGGCCCGCAAGATCGTGCCGCCGACCACGCAGCTGGAGGCCAAGTTCAACCCCGAAGTCGGCGAGGTGGAGCTCTTCCGAATCCTCACCGTCGTCGCCGAGGTTGCCGACCCGGAAGTCGAGATCTCACTCACCGAAGCCCGCGCGAACATGGACCCCGACGCCGAAGTCGGCGACGAATTCCTCGAGAAGCTCGACCAGAAGTACGGGCGTATCGCGGCGCAGGCGGCAAAGCAGAATCTCATCCAACGCCTGCGCGACGCCGAGCGCGAGATCATCTACAACGAGTTCAAGGACCGCAAGGGTGATCTCACCCACTCGGGAATCGTCCAGCGGTTCGAAAAGAAGAACATCATCGTCAACCTGGGGCGCACCGACGCGATCCTCCCCGAGAAGGAGCAGATCCCGCGCGAGCGCTACCGCCAGGGCGATCGCATCCGGGCGTTCATCTACGACGTCGACATGTCGGCGAAGGGACCGCAGATCGTCCTCTCCCGAACGCACCCCGGCTTCCTGATGAAGCTGTTCGAGCAGGAGGTGCCGGAAGTCTACGAGGGCATCGTCGAGATCAAGGCTGCGGCGCGCGAGCCGGGCGGACGGGCGAAGATCGCCGTCGCATCGAACGATTCCGACGTGGATCCCGTGGGCGCCTGCGTCGGCATGAAGGGGACGCGCGTGCAGTCGGTCGTGCAGGAGCTCCGCGGAGAGAAGATCGACATCGTCAACTGGACGCCAGACCCGGCCGAGTTCGTGTGCCGAGCGCTGGCGCCGGCCAAGGTCGCCAAGATCATCATGGACGAGGACGAGAACGCCATGGAGGTGATCGTCCCGGACGACCAGCTGTCGTTGGCCATCGGCCGCAAGGGGCAGAACGTGCGATTGGCATCGCGACTCACCGGATTCAGGCTCGACGTCCGCAGCGAGTCCGAAGCAGACGAGGAGGCCCGCCTGGCGCGTGCTTCGCTGACGAGCATCGCGGGCGTTGGCGACGTGATCGCCGAGATCCTCTACCAAAACGGCTTCAAGTCGGCGGAGGACGTGGCACAGACCGACATCGCGACGATCGCCGAGGTCGAAGGCGTCGGCCCGGAACGAGCCGCGCAGATCTCCGCCGCGGCCATCGAGCGCGCCGAGCAGAACGCCGTCGAAGCGGCGGCCGAGGCCGAGCGACTGGCTGCCGAGGAAGCGGCCGAGGCGGAACGCCAAGCCGCCGCCGAGGCCGAGGCCGAGGCAGCGGGCGACGCCGAGCCTACTGCCGACACGACAGCCGGAGCCGACGACGTGAACGCGACGAAAGAAGAAGCGGCCGCCGCCGATGCCGAGCCCGCAGCCGACTCGGAGCCCTCGGTGCCATCGTCCACGGCAACCCCGGTGGTTGCTCCGGATGAGGAGACCAAGGTATCTTGAGAAGCGATAGAGGGCAGGGTCCCGTCCGCACGTGCATGGGGTGCGGCGAACGCGGGGCGCAGCGAGAGCTGGTGCGGTTCCAGGCGGACTCGCGAAGCGGGTTGGCGCTCGCACCGGAGAGTGGTCGGCGCGGCCGCTCGGCTTACCTCCACCGGCGCGAGTCTTGCTGGCAGCGGTTCGCGACGCGGAAGGGTTTGGTTCGCTCTCTACGGCGTTCCGTCGATCGGTCGACACGCGGCACCTTCGTCGCGTTGCTTCGTGAGGACGAGGGCGGCACGCAGTTCGGCAAGGAAGAATAGAGAATGGCGCGCAAACGGATCAGCGAAGTAGCGAAAGACCTCGGAGTCGAGTCGAAGGCGATCATCGCCGCACTCGAGAATCTCGGTGTCCAGAACAAGCGGCCACAGAGCGCGATCGAAGACAAGGAAGTGGAACAAGTGCGCTTCGAGCTGGGCATCGACGTGCGACCCGAGGTCGCCGTGGGCAACGAGACGGTACGCGAGGGAATCGCCGGCGAAACGATCCAGGAGACACGCGTCAAGACGAACGTCATCCGCCGCCGTACCAAGCGTCGCGAGGCGGACACGGGAGAGCCCCTGGGCATCGGGAACGAGCCGCTGTCCGTGCCCGGCGAAAGCATGACCCCGCCGCCGCTGCCGAGCGGCCTGCCGCTGCCACCCCCCGTTTCCGAGTTGCCGCCGGCAACCGACGAGCCGCGCGCCGAGATGCCTCCGGAGCCTTCCGAGACGCCGGCCGCGCCGCCGCCGACCTCGGAGCCCGCAGCGCAGCCTGTAGCCGCGAAACCCAAGGCAGCGGAACCGACGACCGACAGCCCGGTCGCGGTGGAAGCCAAGGCGACGACGAAGCCCGCTGCGCCGGCGGCGGACGCCGACGTCGGCGTCGCCTCACGCGAGACCCGACAAATGCCCCCGGCGCGGTCGACGACGCCGCCGCGACGGACGGAAGTGACTCCGAGTGCCGAAACTTCGAGTTCGAGACCGGAGGTGCGCGGGCCGCGGATCCTCGGCCGCATCGACCTGACCAAGGCGGCCCCGGCTCCTCCGTCGCGCGATGCGCGCACGGCTCGCGACCGAGGCCGTCGCGAGCCCGCCGTCGACCCGACGGCGCAGCCGCTGCCGCCGGTGGGTGCCCCGGACAGCAAGCGCAAAAAGGGCAAGAAGCGGCGCGTCATCAAGAACACCGAATCCTTCGACACCCGCGACGATCAGCGCCGCGCACGCGTGCCGCGCAAACGGCGCGCGCTGCCCGGCAAGGAACAGAAGAAGACCGCCATCACCACTCCCGCCGAACACAAGCGCGTCGTGCGCATCTCCGAGGTGGTCACCGTCGGCGAGCTGGCCCGGTCGATGGGCGTCAAGGCCGCCGAGATCATCCGCAAGCTCATGGATTCGGGGATGATGGCGACCATCAACCAGCTCCTCGACGCCGACACCGCGGCCCTGCTCGCATCGGATTTCGGCTACAACGTCGAGAACGTCGCCTTCAACGCGGAATCGATGCTCGAGGTCGAAAAGGCGCAGGCGGTCGAGGAAAGCACGACCGCGCGTCCGGCCGTCGTCACGATCATGGGGCACGTCGACCACGGCAAGACGTCGCTCCTCGACTCGATCCGCTCCACGAAGGTCACGGACCAAGAGGCGGGAGGCATCACGCAGCACATCGGCGCCTACAGCGTCGACGTCGACGGCCGCAAGGTCACCTTCCTCGACACCCCCGGCCACGAGGCCTTCACCGCCATGCGCGCGCGAGGCGCGAAGGTGACCGACATCGTCATCCTTCTCGTCGCCGCCGACGACGGCGTGATGCCGCAGACGGTCGAAGCGATCAATCATGCGCGCGCTGCCGAGGTGCCGATCATCGTCGCCATCAACAAGGTCGACAAGCCCGGGATCGACCTCGAGAAGGTGCGTCAACAGCTGGCCGACAACGGTCTCGTCGCCGAGGAATGGGGCGGCGACACGGTCTGCGCGCCGGTCTCGGCGAAGACCGGGCAGGGCGTTCCCGAGCTGCTCGAGATGCTCCTCCTGCAATCCGATCTCCTCGACCTCAAGGCGAATTCCGACAAGCTCGCTCGCGGCACCATCGTCGAAGCGAAGCTCGATCGCGGCCGCGGCCCGGTGGCGACGGTGCTCGTGCAAGAGGGTACGCTCAACCGCGGCGATCCGTTCGTTTGCGGCGGCAACTACGGCCGCGTGCGGGCGATGATCGACGATCGCGGCGAACGCGTCGAGCAGGCCGGCCCCTCGACCCCGGTCGAGATTCTCGGCCTGCAGGGCGTGCCCGAGGCCGGGACGCCGTTCGTCGCCGTCGCCGACGAGGCGACGGCGCGACAGGTCGCCGAACACCGGCGCACCAAGCAGCGCGAGGCGGACCTCGTCAAGAGCGCGAAGGTCTCGCTCGAGGATCTCTACAAGCAAGTGCACACCGGCGACGTCAAGGAGCTCAAGCTGGTCGTCAAGGCCGACGTCCAGGGCTCGGTCGAAGCGGTCGCGGACGCGCTCACCCGCCTCAGCACGGAAGAGGTCCGGGTCAACGTCATCCATGGGTCCGTCGGTGGCGTGACCGAGAGCGACGCGCTGCTGGCGTCGGCGTCGAATGCCGTCGTCATCGCCTTCAACGTTCGCCCGGAGGCGAAGGCGGCGGCGATCATCGAACGCGAAGGCGTCGACGCGCGTCTCTACTCGGTCATTTACGACGCGCTCAACGACGTTCGCGCCGCCATGGAGGGATTGCTCGAGCCGACCTTCCGCGAGAAGGTCGTCGGCCGCGCGGAAGTCCGCGAAGCCTTCTCCATCCCGAACGTGGGAACGATCGCCGGGTCGTACGTTCTCGATGGCAAGATCACACGCAACGCGAGTGCCCGGCTGGTGCGCGACAGCGTCGTGATCCACACCGGCAAGATCGCGAGCCTGCGCCGCTTCAAGGACGACGCCCGCGAGGTCACCAGCGGCTACGAGTGCGGCATCGGCCTCGACGACTTCCCCGACATCAAGCCCGGTGACGTGATCGAGGTCTTCGAGCAGGAAGCCGTCGAGAGGCGCCTGTCGGCGCCAACGGCGGGTCGAACGGCGGCGGCTTGACGCCGCGCGCCGCCCGGCACGCCGCGGTGCGCGACGGGGGCTGGTCGTGACGTTGGTGAACGGCGGGGGAGTGTGGTGGTCGTCGGCGTTCTGAAACTGACCCTGTACCTCCCCGAGAATCACTCGCTCAAGGGCAAGCGCGGCGTCATCAAGAAGATCAAGGCGCGCGTCGCCAACACGTTCAACGTTTCGGTGGCCGAATGCGACGCCCACGATCTGTGGCAGCGGGCGGTCGTCGGCGTATGCATGATCGGCCCCGAGGCAGCCTACGTCGACGGCGCTCTGCGGCAGGTCGTCCGCTTCGTCGACGATCTGCAGGTGGCGGAGTTGGGTAGTGACGAGATCGAGATCCTGCACGTCTGAACGACGCAGGGCGTCAAGGGAGGCAACGGATGTCGAGTCGTCGCGTGGAGCGGGTCAGCCAGTCGATGCGAGAGACGCTCGCCCAGCTCCTGCTGCGCGAGATCAAGGACCCGCGCGTGCGGATGGTGACGGTGAGTCGCGTCGACCTGTCGCCCGACCTGCGCAACGCGCGCGTCTACTACGGCTGCCTCGGCGACACGGAGGCG
>CALJUJ010000088.1 GCA_937975525.1 uncultured bacterium | reverse complement strand
GCGGAAAGGTGGGGCTGCGGGGCATGCACTGGCCACCCGCCGAGACGGCGGGCGCCAAAGATACGAGCCATGGCGTGGGGGGTGGGGCCCATCGTTCTGCCCAAACGGAGATCCAACCGAGACCCCGCCGACCTCTCTCCGTGCGTAGACACCGGGGATGCGGCCGACTAAGCTCCGGGGTATCCCCCCATCGGAGGCGCTGATGAATTGCTCGAAATGTGGCGGTCCGAAGTCGCCGCGGCTGGTGCGAGTGCGGTGGCAAGCCGTCGTGCTCCTGTTCCTTCTCGGCATCGCCGGCTCGTACTTCCTCGGGGGCAGCCTGATCCACGATCTCGTCGAAGGGCAGCAGCGCGACATCCTCCCGTACTGGAAGCTGTTCGCGCCCATCGCCACGCTGATGCTGGCGACGTTTGCCGCCTTTGCCCGCTGGCGCCAGCTGGTATGTGCGAAGTGCAACCAGGCGAACCCGGCCGCCCTGATCGTGCCGATCGAAGCGATGCAGTCCGCCGTTGCGGTCTCTACGCAGGCGTCGCGGCGCTCGTTCCTGCGCCTCGCCGGTGGCGTATCGACCGGCGTCGTCGCCGCTGCCGGCGGCGTCGGCCTCGCGGTTGCGCGCAACCGCGAATGGATCCCCGTCGCCAATGAGATCTTCCGCGCCGAGGTCGAGAAGCAGTCGCCGCTGCGCCGGCCCGAGTGGGCCGACTCCAAGGTCGTGCACTACCGTCGCCTCGGCCGCACCAACGTGATGGTGTCGGACATCTCTCTCGGCTCGAGCCGCATCCGCGACGTCGAGGTCGCGCTCGACGCGATCGATCGCGGCATCAACTACTTCGATACCGCACCGGACTATGCCGACACCGGCTCCGAGCAGGTGCTGGGTGAAGCCATCAGCCAGCGCAAGCGCGACGACATCTTTTTGGCGACGAAGTTCTGTCGCGGCAACGGGCATCTGCACAACGACACCCCGGTGCCGGAGATCATGGAGACCGTCGAGGCCAGCTTGAAGCGGCTGCGCACGGACTACGTCGACCTCATCCACATCCACTCCTGCGATCGCCTCGATCGACTCGACGCGCCCAACATTCACGAGGCGTTCGACCGCCTGAAGGAGCAGGGCAAGGTTCGCTTCCTCGGTGTCAGCACCCACACGCCGAACCTCGAGGAGATCGCCAACGCGGCGATCGACTCGGGACGCTTCGATGTCATGATGCTGGCCTACCACTACGGCATGTGGCCGAATTTCGGGCACATCCTCGACAAGGCGAGCCAGAACGACGTCGGCATCGTGGCGATGAAGACGCTCAAGGGCGCCAAGCACGAGAATCTGGCCGGCTTTCGCGACGAAGCGGATTCGTACACACAGGCGGCGTTCAAATGGGTGCTGTCCAACCCTGCGGTGGGCTGTCTCGTCGTCTCGATCTCGACGCACGAGCAGGTCGAAGAGTACGTCTACGCATCGGGCAAGGCGGTGAACACCGCCGACGTCGCCGTGCTCGACAAGTACGATCGTCTCATCGCCGGCGACTACTGCCAGCCGCATTGCGGAGTCTGCCTCGGGGCCTGCCCGGCGGGGCTCCCCATTCACGACATCCTGCGTTACCGCATGTACTTCAAGGACTACCGCTCCGAGAAGGAGGCGATGGCGCTCTACGCGAAGCTCGAGCGCAACGCGACCCTGTGCGACGGCTGCAACGCACCCTGCGAGTCGGTGTGTCCGACGCAGGTGCGCATCCACGACAACCTCCAGGACGCACACCGCATGCTGACGCTGCCGGCCTGAGCGGTCGAGTCGTCACCGCCGCTCTGCGGCGGCGCGAAACTCCGCGGGAATGCGGACGGGCTTGCCCTGCTCGTCGACGACGGCGTGCTCGGTGGCGCCGGTCGCCAGCAGCGTGCCGTCGTCGGCCGCGATCTCGTAGGCGATCGTCAGCCGCGCCCGTCCCAACTCGGCGACGGCGGCGCGAATGCGTAGCTCGTCGTCGTAGCGCGCCGGCCGCAGATAGCGGCACGAGGAAGCGATCACCCCGAGATACAATCCGCGCGCGATGTAGTCCGGAAACGGGTGGCCGAGACGGCGGAAGAGCTCCGCCCGGCCGATCTCGAACAGCCGATAGTGGTTGCCGTAGTACATGATCCGCATCGGATCACAGTCGGCGAAGATCACCCGGTAGCGGGCGACTTCGACGAGCTCGGCGTCGGTCCTCACGGCAACTCGGGCCAGGCGTCCCGCCACGGACGGGCGACCTCGTACTGGCGCGCCACCTGAAGCAGAAGATCCTCGCGCAGGCGCGGGCCGACGAGTTGCAGGCCGACCGGCAGGCGGTCGTCGCTCAGGCCGGCGCGCATCGAGATCGCCGGGTTGCCGCTGAAATTGAACGGGTAGGTGAACGCGATGCCACCTCCGGGCGTGCGCACGCGCTCGCCATCGATCTCGGTCGGGATCGGACCCGCGGCCGCGAACGCCACCGTCGGCACCGTGGGCGTCGCCAGCAGGTCGAACTCCGAAAAGTACCTCTCCAGCTTGTCGAGCAGGTGGCGGCGCCGACGCTGGATGTCGCCGAGATCGCCGGCGGTCAGCTTGCGGGCGATCTGCAGGCCAGGTGCGTAGCCGGGGTCGATCAGGCTCTCGTCGTGCAGGTGCGGCTTGATGAAGCCGAAGTCCTCCGCGGCCATCAGCAGCGCCCAGTCGATGACGATGTCCTCGATCGCGAAGTCCGTGCGCTCGACGCGATGCCCGCAGTCGGTGAGCGCCGCCAGTGCCGCCTCGACCTCGCGCAGGACCTGTCGCTCGCAGCGCGCGTAGCCCAGCGTCGGGGTGTAGCCGATGCGCAGCGACGGCGGCGGGCGATCGATGACCTCCTGGTACGAGAGGCCCGGGTGGGGAAGGGAGGTCGGGTCGGCGAAATGGGGCCCGACGGTGACGTCGAGCCAGAGGGCCGCATCGCGGACGCTGCGCGTCAGCGGGCCGCTGACGACGCACGCCGTCTGCCGCAGCGACTCCTCGGGGCCCCACGGGATCCGTCCCTGCGTGGGCTTGAGGCCGAACAGGCCGGTGTACGCCGCCGGGATGCGCACCGAGCCGCCGCCGTCGGACGCGGTCGCCAGCGCGACCATTCCCGAGGCGACGGCGGCGGCCGAGCCGCCACTCGAGCCGCCGGGGGTACGCTCGGGGTTCCACGGGTTGCCGGTCGTGCCGTAGACCCGATTCGTGGTGAAGGCCGTGTAGCCGCCCTCCGGGGTGTTGGTCTTGCCGATGACGATGGCTCCGGCCCGTTTGAGTCGCTCGACCTGGATGGTGTCGCGCTCGGGGTGCGGTGCGTCCTTGAACAACAGCGAGCCGTGCGTGTTCGGCAGTCCCACGGTGTCCTCGAGGTCCTTGACTCCGAGCGGCAAGCCGGCGAGCGGGCCGACGCTGTCGCCGCGCTGCAGGCGCTGCTCGATCTCGGCGGCCTCGGCGAGGAGGTCGTCGGCGGGTCGCATCGCCACGAATGCGTTCAGCGTCGGATGCAGCGAGTCGATGCGTTCGAGCGTCGCCCGCATGACGTCGACCGGGGACAGGTCCTTGGCGCGGATGCGCTCGGCCTGCTCGCATGCGGACGACAGGAAGAAGCTCTTGGGAAAACGGCTCATGGTCTACCTCGGCGGTGCGGTCGGTTGGTTCAACCACAAACGCATCGGTGGTCAAAGGCCGCCGGTGCGACCGTTGCCCGAAGCCTCGCGGTTGCCGATAAGGGTGTGATGATCGTGCTCGTCTACGGATACGACGGCTCGGGCCCCGGGCACTGGCAGCGCTGGCTCGAGGAGGAGTTGCGCCGCTCCGCGGTCGAGGTGTCGTTCCCGGCGCTGCCCGACCCGACGGCTCCGCGCTGCGACGTCTGGGTCGACCGACTCGCCAGCGAGGTGGAGCGGGCGACGCGCCCGGTGACCTTCGTCTGCCACTCGCTCGGGTGCTGGGCGGTCGACCACCTGATCTCGCGGCGCGGCGCCGCCGGCATCGACGCGGCGCTGCTGGTCGCACCGCCTTCGCCCTATCTTCTGTTCGAGGCGGTCGAGTCGTTCCTGCCACCGCCACTCGACCAGGCCGCCTGGGCGCCGATCGCGAGCCGCAGCACCATGATCGGCAGCGACGACGACGATTTCACGTCCATCGAGGAGTTCCGCGATCTGGCGGCGCAGCTCGGAGTGTCGTTCGAGCCGCTGGCCGGCGCCGGCCACGTCAACACGGCCTCGGGCTTCGGTCCGTGGCCGCGGGCGCTGGCGTGGCTCGACGAGGTGGGTGCGCTTCCTCAACGCAGCGGCCGGTAGCGGATCAGCACCCGGCCCCCGTCGCGAAAGCCTTTGCGGAACCCGTCGGCATGATCGGGCCAGCGGTCCGGGTACTTGAGGGCGAAGCTGCGCATCAACAGCTCTTCGACGTCGCGGTCGGTGACGATCTCTCCGCTGGCCAGGAAGCGGTCGCCGTCGACCTTGCCGATGGCGATGCGCGCTTGCGGGCGGCCGGCGCGGATGCGCCGCGCGCGCCACGAATCCGGCCGCGTGCCGACCCACACGGCGTCGTCGTGGAAGAGGAACCAGATCTCGGCCGGCTTGCCGAACGAGCCGTCGGCTCGCGTGCTCTCGATGTAGACGTACTTGCTGTTGCTCAGCAGCTCGTGCTGCACCGGCGTCAAGCCGCCGGCGCGGCCCGCGGCGAGCGCGCCGGTAGGCGCCGAGAGCACGAGCATCCACACGCCGAGGGTCGCGTTGCGCAAGAGCCGATTCGTCATGGATCTGGCCTCCTGATGGTTCTTCTAGTGAGGCCGGGCCGGCGTGGTCAACGAAGGCGCCGGGTGCGGCGTTCTGGTGGAAGCGGGGGAATGCTGCTAGCGAATGCGTCCCGTGAGCGTGACGCGCTACATCGTCGTCGAAGGACCGATCGGGGTCGGCAAGACGACGCTCGCCAAGAAGCTGGCCGAGGCGTTCGGCGCGCGCCCCGTGCTCGAGCAGGCGGACGACAATCCGTTCCTGCGCCGCTTCTACGAGAAGCCGGAGAAGTTCGCCTTCCAGGCGCAAATGTTCTTTCTCCTGAGCCGCTATCGTCAACAGAAGCAGCTCGCCCAGCAGGATCTCTTCGCGCAGGGTACCGTCGCCGACTATCTGTTCGGCAAGGACCAGATCTTCGCCGAGGCCAACCTCGACGGTGACGAATTGGCGCTCTACCGGCAGATGTTTTCTTTGCTCGATGCGAGGTTGCCAAAGCCGGATCTGGTCGTATACTTACAAGCGCGGAAGGACGTCTTGGTAGATCGCATCCGCCGTCGCGACCGCGACTACGAAAGACGGATACCGACCGCGTATTTGACGAAGATTGCGGAGGCGTACCGAGACTATTTTTTTTATTACGACGAAACGCCCTTGCTGGTGGTCGACAGCTCCGACGTGGATTTCGTGACACGATCGGAAGATTTCGAAGACCTGATCCGCGAGATCGACCAGACGGGGCGCGGAGTCCACCACTACATTCCGCTTGGATCCAGGTAACCCCGGCTTGCCGGGAATGAGGACCGAGACGGAGACTCCTCGCTAGGGGTCGAAACGTAGCGGCTGGCGATTCTTCGAGCGGCGACTGTTGCGCCGACCCGACCATGGAATCTCCGGCCCTTCCCGATCCCCATCGTTGCGTAGAGGCCCTCCCTTCGGTCCACGGAGGGCTTCCCATGCAGCGAAAAGTCACCGTTCCCGAAATCGCAAAGCGCAAAGGCAGCGAGCCGATCGTTGCCATCACCGCCTACGACTTTCCGTTCGGTCGCATCGTCGACCAGAGCGGTGCCGACCTGATCCTCGTCGGCGATTCGCTCGGCATGGTCGTGCAAGGGCTCGACAACACCCTGCCCGTGACCATGGATGAGATCGTCTACCACTGCCGGATGGTGGCGCGGGCGCGACAGCGCGCGCTGCTCGTCGCCGACCTGCCCTTCCTCTCGTACCAGGTCTCGGTCCACGAGGCCCTACGCAACGCCGGACGCCTCGTGAAAGAGGGCGCCGCCGAGGCCGTCAAGCTCGAGGGTGGCGTCGCCATCGCCGCGACGATGGCCGCGATCGCCAGCGTCGACATTCCGGTCATGGGGCACATCGGCCTGACGCCACAGTCGGTGCACCGGATGGGCGGCCACAAGGTCCAAGGTCGCCGCCGCGGCACCGCCGCCGGGCAGCGCGACCGCGTGAGCGAGGACGCGCTCGCCGTACAGGATGCCGGCGCCTTCGCCATCGTCCTCGAAGGCATCCCGACCGACCTGGCCGCGGAGATCACGGAACGGCTCGCGATCCCGACGATCGGCATCGGCGCCGGCGCTGCCTGCGACGGCCAGATTCTCGTCTTGTACGACGTCCTCGGTCTCTGTGACCGCTTCAGCCCCAAGTTCGCCAAGCGCTACGCGGAGCTGTGGGAAGCTGCCGGCGCGGCGGTGCAGGCCTATGCCGCCGAGGTGCGCGCGCGCGCCTTTCCGACCGCGGCACATTCCTTTCATACGCTGAAGACGGTTCCGGACGAGGACAAGGCGGCGAGCGCCTGATCGCAGCGGGCAGAAGAGCGGCGAGATGCGCGTCATCGAGGACATCGCGACGATGCAGGGTTGGGCAGACGACGCCCGCGCCCGGGGCTTGCGCATCGGTCTGGTGCCGACGATGGGATACCTCCACGACGGGCATCTGAGCCTGGTCGACGTCGCGCGCGCCCGCGCGGATCGGTGCGTCACCTCGATCTTCGTGAATCCCACCCAGTTCGGGCCGGATGAAGACCTCTCCGCCTACCCGCAATCGTTCGAGCGTGACTGCGCAGCCCTCGAGGAACGCGGCAACGACGTCGTCTTCGCCCCGAGCCGCGCCTCGGTCTATCCGCCCGGCCATCAAACATCGGTAGCCGTGGCCCGCGTGACCCGTGGCCTGTGCGGTGCTTCGCGGCCTTTGCATTTCGGCGGTGTCGCCACGGTCGTCACGATGCTCTTTCACATGGTCAAGCCGCACGTCGCCGTGTTCGGTCGCAAGGATTACCAGCAGTGGGTGACGATTCGCCGTCTGGTGCGCGACCTGTGCTTCGACGTCGAAGTCGTCGGGGCCCCGATCGTACGCGAGGCCGACGGCCTGGCGATGAGCTCGCGCAACGCCTACCTCGATGCCGCCGAGCGCGCGGCCGCGGTTTGTTTGTCCGCAGCCCTCGCCGAGGCTGCTGCCGCCCACGCCGGCGGCGCGTCGGCTGCGGCGGTGCTTCTCGACATCGTGCGCGGACGCATCGACGCGGAGCCGCTGGCCGAGCTCGACTATGCCGCCCTGGTCGATGCCGAGACGCTCGAGCCCGTCGATACGGTCGGCGGCCCCACGCTCCTCGCCGTCGCCGCCCAGGTGGGCAAGGCGCGGCTCATCGACAACGTCGTTCTCAACGAAGGTCCGCCAACCGCCCAGAGCACGGAACGCGCCTCGGCGTGAGCTCCGGGTAGCAACACTCATCGGGGAGGAACCCATGCGCACCATGCTCCGCGGGAAGATTCATCGGGCGACCGTCACCGGCGCCGATCTGCACTACGAGGGCAGCGCGACCATCGACTCCGAGCTGCTCGCCGCCGCCGACATCCTGCCGTTCGAGCAGGTCGACATCTGGAACATCACCAACGGCGAGCGCTTCACGACCTACGTGATCGAGGGGCAGCCGGGCTCCGGCGTCGTCTGCATCAACGGCGCCGCCGCCCACAAGGCAAACCAGGGAGACCTGGTCATCATCGCCGCGTTCACGCAGCTCGACGACGAGCAGGCGCGCCGCTGGGAGCCGCGCTGCGTCTTCGTCGACGGCCGCAACCGGCCGGTCCAGCTGCGCGCCGAAGAGGGCGGCCAGGCCGATCTCGTGAGCGCGTGGCAGTGAGGCTGGCGGCCGCTCGTTGATGGCCAAGAGCAGCGGATCGCCGACGGGGGCCGGCAAGAACCGCATCACCATCGCCAACCGCAAGGCGCGTCACGACTACTTCATCGACGAGGTCGTCGAGGCCGGCCTGGTGTTGTCGGGGAGCGAGGTCAAGTCGCTGCGCGACGGCAAGGCGCAGCTCAAGGACAGCCACGGCCGCCTGCGCAACGGCGAGCTCTGGCTGCACAACGCGCACATCAGCGAGTACACGCCGGCGGCCCAGTTCGGCCACGATCCGACGCGGCCGCGCAAGCTGCTCCTGCACCGGCGCGAGATCGACCGCCTCGCCGGAAAGGTGCGCGAGCGCGGAATCGCCTTGATCCCGCTACGCATTTATTTCAAGAACGGAGTCGCCAAGGTCGAAATCGGGTTGGCGCGCGGCAAGAAGCAGCACGACAAGCGCGCCTCCATCAAGGAACGCGAGAGCCGGCTGGAAGTCGACCGGGCCTTGAAGAGCGGCCGCCGTTCGTCGGGCGACGGCTGACCGGCGAGGAAGGAAACCTAGCGCTGATGTTCTCGGGCTGGAACCGTGTCCCCATCGCCCTCGGCGCTTGCTTCGCCCTGGTCGGCACAGGGTGCGGGTCGGCGATGCCGTGGACGCGTCCCGGTCCCCAACCGGTGAAGTCGAAGGAGACGCCGGCGGCCGTCGACGTGCGCGAGCACTTGAGCGGCATGTGGTGGCGGGTGCACCAAACGCGTACCCAAGGCTTTCGCCTTCATGCGAACGGCGATCTCGAACTCGTCGGCGTCCCGCCCCTCCGCGGCGTCGCCTGGCGCGCCCGTGGCCGTGCCCTCGTACTGCGCATGCGGTCGGCGGCCGGGGACCTCTACGAGGACGAGCTGTACCTGCGGCGTCTGACCAA
The DNA here is from genome assembly GCA_937975525.1 of uncultured bacterium. Taxonomy (GTDB): domain Bacteria; phylum Desulfobacterota; class Binatia; order HRBIN30; family HRBIN30; genus CALJUJ01. Next base: position 762 of record CALJUJ010000088.1, on the reverse strand, counting down.
CCGAACGTTGGTCGTCGAGGCACGCGACAGCTATTTCGCCGGCACGTACAAGCGGCGACCTGCCGACGTGACGACGGCGCCGGATCCCTCCTCGCGGAGCCCCTACCCGACGGGGACGCCTGCGGCTCCGACTGCGGCGGCGCCGTCCGATACGACGCTCGAGCGCCCCATCGTATTGCGCCGAGTGCGCGACGAGTCGTTGCCCCAGCGGCCTCCCTGGCAGCCCTACCTGGACGACTTGAGCGAATGCGACGAGGCCCTCAACGGCAACGTGTGCCCGCGGTTCTACACGGACGCTCCGCCATCGTTGTTGCTGGTCGAGATCTGCCAGGACGACCGCCGGCTGCGACGCGGCATCCACGTGGTCGATCTGTTGGGCAACGTCGAGTCGTATCCCTGGTTCGACGAGGGCTTCGGGCGGTTCGCCTGTGAGAACGCGTGCGACAGTGACGGTGGCTGCCGCTACGAGGTCAACGCGGTCACCCCGACGGGCAAACCGACCGAGCTCACGTACCGCTTCGAAATCGCCTCCACCTGGGGTTGGGTGCGGATGGCGCTGGGGCCCCAGGGGCGCGTGCGTGTGACCGAGAGCCGCATTGGCCAGCCCGATGCAGCGAGCATTCGTTGACAGCCCGGGAGGCCTTCGCTAAAGCACGTCGTTCGACGACGCGCAGCGGGGCGCCCGGCTGCCAGGCCAGGCTCCCGACAATCCGCCCACGGAGACGAACCCATGGCTGAGAAGAAGAAGGCGAAGACCGGCGA
>CALJUJ010000087.1 GCA_937975525.1 uncultured bacterium | reverse complement strand
GCCTCGAGAACGATGGCCGCTCCTGCCGCGACGTCCCACGGCTTGAGTTTGAGCTCCCAGAAACCGTCCAGCCGGCCGCAGGCGACCCAGCAAAGGTCGAGCGAGGCGGTGCCGGCGCGGCGGATTCCCTGCACGCGCTCGAGGAAGTCCTGGACGAAGCGCAGATAGGCAGCCGCGTGCTCGCGTCGGTCGTAGGGAAAGCCGGTGCCGATCAGGGCTGCGTCGAGGTTGGCGGTGGTCGAGACCTGGATGCGCGATCCGTCGAGAAACGCGCCATGTCCGCGCACGGCGGTGAAGGTCTCGCGGCGCAGGGGATCGCGTACGACGCCGAGCGCGGGCACGCCGTGCTTCATCAGCCCGACCGATACGGCGACGTGCGGGTCACCGTGCGCGACCTTCGTGGCCCCGTCCAGGGGATCGACGATCCACGCATGCGCCGCCGCGCCGATTCGCTCGCGCGGGTCGGCTTCGGCGCTTTCTTCGGCGACGATCTCGTGGCTCGGAAAGGCCTCGCGCAGGCGGTGGACGACGAGCTCCTCGACCTCGGTGTCGGTGTCGGTGACGAGATCGACCGCGCCCTTGTGCGTCACGTTGCGCCGGCCCCGCCAGGCGCGAACGATGCGGTCGCCTGCCTCTTCGGCGATGGCGGCAGCGGTGTCGAGCCAGGCCTGCATGCGACGCTGTTCCCACAGGGGGCCACCGCGTGCAAGCGAGGCAGCGCCCGGCCGGCGCAATGGTGGAGGCGATGAGCGGCGCCGCCGAGCGCGGCGTGGCACCGCCGCGCGCCGTCGTACGCGACGTCTACTTGCGCGTGCATGGTGCGATCGCCTGCATCGCGTTCCTGTCGCTCGGCTGGCAGGTCGACGTCCTCTACGGCGACTCGGGACTGCTCCCCGTTGCGCCATTTCTCGACGCGATCCGCGAGCGAACCAGCCTCGGGCAGATGCCGACGATCCTGTGGTGGGGAGCGGGCGAGACGGCGCTCCGCGTGGTCGCCAGCGCCGGTGTCGCCGCCAGCGGCGCGCTCGCCCTCGGTTGCGCCCCCCGGCTGTGTCTCGTGGCGATCTGGATCTTCTACCTCTCGTTCGTGGCGGTCGGGCGAGATTTCCTCGATTTTCAGTGGGACAACCTGCTCCTCGAGTCGACCTTCTTCGCCCTCTTCGTCGCGCCTTCCGGATGGCGCCTGCGGGGCGCGCCACCGCCCCACCGACTGGGCGTGTTCTTGATGCTGTGGCTCGTGTTTCGCCTGCACGTCGAATCGGGCGCAGCCAAGCTGCTCTCCGGCGACCCGACGTGGCGCGACCTGACGGCCATGGTCGCGTATTACGAAACGGCGCCGCTGCCGACGTGGCTCGGGTGGTATGCGCATCAGCTGCCGGTCTGGGCGCACCAGCTGACGGCACTGGCGACGCTCGTCGCCGAGCTCGCGGTGCCGCTGCTGATATGGCTCGGCCGCGGGCCACGTCGCCTCGCCTTCGCCGTGCTCGCGAGCTTGCAGCTGGGAGTCGTCCTCACCGCGAACTACACGTTCTTCAACTACCTCACGCTCGCCCTTTGCCTGTTCGTTCTCGACGATCGCGACATGCCGGCTTGGCTGCGAGCCGGGGCCGCGGCGCGCAGCCGTCCCCCGGCGTGGCGTCAGGCTGCAGGCGGGCTGATCGGTGCGGCGTTCGTCCTGCTGTCGTTCGTTCCTTTCTCGCGGTTCGTCGCGCCGCTGCCCGCACTCGACGCCGTGCGCGCGACCATCGGGCCGTGGCGCACGATCAACGCCTACCATCTGTTCGCGTCGATGACGTTGGTGCGGCGCGAGGCGGTGATCGAGGGTTCCGACGATGGCGCGACGTGGCATCCGTACGAGTTCCACTACAAGCCCGGCGACGTGCACCGTCCACCTGCGTTCGTCGCCCCACATCAGCCGCGGGTCGACTTCCGCTTGTGGTTTCTCTTGTTGGGGCGTCGCTGGGGCGCGCCGTATTTCGACGTGCTTCTCGACCGCATCCTGCACGAGCCGCAGGCGGTGGCGCCGCTCTTCGCGCAGCAACCCTTTGCGCGCGTCGGACCGCGCTTCGTTCGTGTCGTGGTCTATCGCTATCGCTTCACCGACTGGGACGAGGGCTGGCGCACGGGAGCCTGGTGGAGCCGCGAGCAGGTGACGACCTCGCGAGTGCGCGAGCGACGTTGATTTCTCCGGTCGCGGTTGCCTCGCTTTGCCCGGGGTGCGAAGGGTGAGCTTCGGAAGGAGTCGCATGTCCCTCGAACGCCTGGATTTCGGGATCTTTCTCGCCCCGTTTCATGCCGTCGGCGAGAACCCCACGTTGTCGTTGCAGCGGGATTTCGAGCTCGTCGAATGGCTCGACGAGCTGGGATTCGACGAAGCCTGGATCGGCGAGCACCACTCCGCAGGAATGGAGATCATCGCCAGCCCCGAGGTCTTCGTCGCTGCGGCGGCCGAACGCACCCGGCACATCCGCCTGGGCACCGGCGTGGTGTCGCTCCCCTACCACCATCCGCTGATGGTGGCGGACCGGATCATGCAGCTCGACCACCAGACGCGTGGTCGGGTGATGTTCGGCGTCGGACCGGGAGCGCTGCCGTCCGACGCCTTCATGATGGGCATCGACCCGATGCGCCAGCGCGATCGGATGGACGAGGCGCTGGCGGCACTCGTTCCGTTGCTGCGCGGCGAGGTCGTGTCCATGGAGACGGATTGGTTCGTCCTCCGTGACGCACGCCTGCAGCTGCGCGGCTTCACCAAGCCCCATGTGCCGATCGCCGTCGCGTCGCAAGTCTCTCCCGCCGGGGCCCGGGCGGCAGGCAAGTACGGTCTGGACCTGCTGTCGATCGGCGCGACGAGCACCGGTGGATTCAATGCGCTCGCCTCGAACTGGGAGATCTGCGAGCAGCGTGCCGCCGAATTCGGCCAGACCGTCCGGCGTGACGGATGGCGTCTGGTGGCGCCGATGCATAGCGCGGAAACGGCGGAGCAGGCCCGGCGCGACGTACGTTTCGGGCTAGGGGCCTGGCTCGACTACTTCCGCAACGTCGCGGCGCTTCCTCTCGCGCCGGAGGGCTCGCTCGACGATGCTGTCGACGCGATGAACGCATCGGGCCTCGCCGTGATCGGAACCCCGGACGACGCCGCCGTCCAGATCGACAGGTTGCGGGAGCAATCAGGCGGTTTCGGGTGCATGCTGCTGATGGCCCACGAGTGGGCCGATCGTGTGCCGACGCGGCGGAGCTACGAGTTGATCGCACGCCACGTCGTGCCCCGCTTTCAGGGAGCGTTGCCGGGAGTTGCGCTGTCGAACGCCTGGGCGGCGGAGAACCGCCCGACCTTCATGGGCAAGGCCATGGAGGCCATCATGACGGAGGTTTCGAAGCACGCTGCCGAGCAGGAAGAAAAGGATCGACGAGCCGGCTGAGCGGTCAACGCGTCAACGATTCGATCAACCCGAGCGACTTCAGCGGTCGCGGTAGGTGAAGCGACAGCCAGCGGCCGAGCAGATCTGCGGTCTCGCCGCGCACGTCTCCCGGGAGGCGCAGGCTGCGTGCCGCTGCGGGATCGAGGTCGATGAGCCGGACGAGGGCGGCGCGAACCGCCTCGCTGACGTCGACCAGGTTCTCCCGCCTGGTCTTGCAGGTGCTACAGAGCAGCGCCCCGGTCGTAGCGTCGAACCCGCATGGGGTCCCGGCGGCCAACTCCTCCTGGCACGAGTCGCAGCCGTCGAGGCGCGGGGCAAAGCCGGCGTCGGCGAGGAGGTGCAGCTCGAAAGAGCGGAGAAAGGCGGGAGTAGCCGGGCCGGTGCGCAATGCGTCGAGGGCGTTCGCCAGTAGGTCGAACGTCTTCGGCACGGGTTCAGCCTCGACCGTGAGCAGGTCGACCAGCTCGACCAGGTAGGACCCGTAAGCGAACTTCAGAGGCTCTGCGAGGGTGTCCGGCAGTCGCAGTAGGTCGCAACTGTCCATGAACACCAAGGTGGCGGATCGGCGCTGGCGAAAGTGCACGCGGACCAGGGTGAACGGGTTGAGGCAGTTGGCGAAGCGACGCTTCGAATTGCGCGCCCCCTTGGCGATGCCCGTCAGCTTGCCGTGGTCCTCGGCGAGGAAGGTGACGATGCGGTCCGATTCGCCGTAGGCGCGCGTGCGCAGGATCAAAGCCCGGCTCGACTGCGGCGGTCCCATCGCTCGAGGGAGCAAACCACTGCGTCGCAGGGTTGACAAGGCGCACCCCCGTTCTTAGCTTCGCCAGAACGTGAAGTCTGAAAATTCCCATTTCAAATCAACTATTTGGGACCCTGTATGAGCGACCGCCCCGAGCCGATCGACGACGACACCAAGCCGACTGCCGAAGATGGCCTGCCCGCCTCCGAGGAAGCGCCGAAGGACGCCGAGGTGAGCGATCCCGAGGAGCGGATCCGCGAGCTCGAGGCCAACCTGCGCGCGCGGGACGAAGATCTTCTGCGCGAGCGCGCCGAAGTCGAGAATTTCAAGCGCCGCACGAACCGCGACAAGGCGGAGGCGATCCGCTTCGCCAGCGAACCCTTGATCCGCGAGCTCCTGCCCGTCGTCGACAATCTCGAACGAGCGCTCGAGCACGCCGAAGCCGCGGGTGAGGCCGGAGCCGTGGTCGATGGAGTGCGTCTCGTTCACAAGGGCCTCGTGGACGCGCTGACCCGCCACGGCGTAGCGCGCGTCGAGGCACTCGGCGAGCCCTTCGACCCCAGCGCTCATGAAGCGATTGCGCAGGCGTCGTCGGACGACCACGCCCCAGGGGCTGTCGTGCAACAGCACCAGGTGGGCTACCGGCTCCACGATCGCCTGTTGCGGCCCGCAATGGTGAGCGTCAATGCGCGAAAAGCAGAAGAGCCGGTTGCGCGCGACCCAAACCGTGATTAACCGCTGATCACGCGGCAACTTGCGGTTCCTACCCACGAATCGAACGAGAGCAGCGCGTCAAGGAGACCAACGAATATGGGCAAAGTCATCGGAATCGACCTCGGAACGACCAACTCCTGCGTTGCCGTCATGGAAGGCGGCGAGCCAAAAGTCATCGCCAACGCGGAGGGCGGACGGACGACCCCGTCCGTGGTCGCCTTCAACGAAGCTGGCGAACGCCTCGTCGGCCAGATCGCTCGCCGCCAAGCCATCACCAACCCGGACAACACGGTCTTCGCGGTCAAGCGCCTGATGGGGCGCCGCTACGACGACCCCGACGTTCAGAAAACCGGAAGCGTTCTGCCGTATCGGGTCGTCAAGGCCGACAACGGCGACGCTTGGGTCGAGCTCAAGGGCAAGGGCTACAGCCCGCCCGAGATCTCGGCGTTCGTGCTCCAGAAGATGAAGCAGACCGCCGAGGACTATCTCGGCGAGAAGGTGGACGACGCGGTGGTCACCGTGCCTGCCTATTTCAACGACAGCCAGCGACAGGCGACCAAGGACGCGGGGCGCGTGGCCGGTCTCAACGTGCTGCGCATCATCAACGAGCCGACGGCCGCGTCGCTGGCCTATGGACTCGGCAAGAAGAAGGACGAGAAGATCGCGGTCTTCGACCTCGGCGGCGGCACGTTCGACGTGTCGATCCTCGAAATCGGTGACGGTGTGTTCGAGGTCAAGTCGACCAACGGCGACACGTTTCTCGGCGGCGAGGACTTCGACCAGCGCATCATCGACTACTTGGCCGACGAGTTTCACAAGGATCAGGGCATCGATTTGCGCAGCGACCGGATGGCCTTGCAGCGTTTGAAGGAAGCGGCCGAGAAGGCCAAGTGCGAGCTGTCGAGCTCGACCGAGACCGACATCAACCTGCCGTTCGTCACGGCAGACCAGACCGGGCCCAAGCATCTCAATATCAAGCTCACCCGCTCGAAGCTGGAGGCGCTCTGCGGCGACCTGATCGACCGACTGGATGAGCCTTGTCGCACCGCTCTGCGCGATGCGGGGCTGTCCGCGAGCGACGTCGACGAGGTCGTGCTCGTCGGCGGCATGACGCGCATGCCTGCCGTGCAGGCTCGGGTGAAGTAGATCTTCGGCAAGGAGCCTCACCGGGGCGTGAATCCCGACGAAGTCGTCGCCATCGGCGCCGCCATTCAGGGCGGCGTGCTCAAGGGCGACGTCAAGGACGTTCTTCTCCTCGACGTCACACCGCTCTCGCTGGGCATCGAGACTCTCGGCGGCGTCTTTACGAAGCTGATCGAGAAGAACACGACGATCCCGACCAAGAAGAGCCAGGTGTTCTCGACGGCAGCAGACAATCAGACGGCAGTGACGATTCGCGTGTTCCAGGGCGAGCGCGAGATGGCTGCCGACAACAAGCTCCTCGGCCAGTTCGACCTGGTCGGCCTACCGCCGGCCCCACGCGGCATGCCGCAGGTGGACGTCACGTTCGACATCGACTCGAACGGCATCGTGCACGTCAACGCGAAGGACAAGGCGACCGGCAAGGAGCAGTCGATCCAGATCACGGCCTCGAGTGGCCTCAGTGAGGACGAGATCTCGGGTATGGTGAAGGACGCGGAGGCGCACGCCGACGAGGACCGCAAGCGGCGCGAAACGGCGGAGACCCGCAACCAGCTCGACAGCCTGGTCTATCAGACCGAAAAGTCGCTCGCCGAAGCCGGCGACGTCGACGCGGCGGTGAAGACGCCGATCGAGGAAGCCGTCACCCGCGGTAAGCAGGCCCTCGAGGGATCCGAGCTCGCGGCCATGAAGACCGCGATCGACGACATCACCAAGGCGTCCCACAAGCTCGCCGAGGCGATGTATGCGAAAGCGTCGCAGCAGGGTGGCGACGGTGGCAGTGGCCCGGCCGGCGGAGGCGCAGCGGGAAGCGGCGGAGCCGGCAAGGCGGCGGACGGTGGCAAGGACGATGCCGTCGACGCTGACTTCGAAGAAGTCAAAGGTTGAGTCGAGCGGCTCGACCGCCGGCGGATGATCGGACGGAGCCCTCTCCCGCAAACGGCGGGGAGGGCTTCGTCGTTTGCGCCGTGGCTGCAGGCGATGGTGAGGGACTGAGCAGGGAAGAGGGGTGATCGGTGTCCAGCAAGCGCGACTACTACGAAGTCCTCGGGATCGAGCGCAGCGCTGCTCCGGAAGTCGTCAAGAAGGCTTACCGCAAGCTGGCGATGCAGAATCACCCGGACCGAAACCCGGGCGACAAGGCAGCCGAGGATCGTTTCAAGGAAGCGACGGAAGCCTATCAGATCCTCAGCGACCCCGAGCGCCGCTCGCAATACGACCGGTTCGGGCACGCAGCGTTCGAGAACGCCGGTGGCTTCGGCGGCTTCGACTTCAATGCGGGCTTCGCCGAGGATCTCTTCAACGACCTGTTCGGAGACTTCTTCGGCACCAGCCGCGGGCGCGGTCGCAACCGCGCGCGGCGCGGCGAGGATCTCCGCTACGACCTCGAAATCGACTTTGAAGAGGCCGCCGAAGGTGGCGAGCGTATCATCGATGTCCCCCGGCTCAGCTCGTGCGACGACTGTGGCGGATCGGGCGCGAGCGACGCCGGTGCTCGGTCCACCTGCGAGGCTTGTCAGGGTTCGGGGCAGGTTCGTTTCCAGCAGGGCTTTTTCACCATTGCGAAGACATGCGGCCAGTGCGGCGGCCAGGGCACGATTGTCAAGAACCCCTGCCGATCGTGTGGCGGCTCCGGCGTTCGTCAGAAGACGACCCAGCTCAATATTCGGATTCCCGCCGGTGTCGACACCGGCTCCCGCCTGAAGCTGCGCGGCGAAGGCGAGCACGGTCGCAACGGCGGCCCCGCCGGCGACCTCTACGTCGTGCTCAACGTCCGGCCTCATCCGCTGTTCAGCCGCGACGGGACCGACGTCGTCTGCGAGATGCCGATCACGTTCCCCGAGGCCGCCCTCGGCGCCGACATCGAGGTGCCCACCCTCGGGGGCAAAGTGCGCATGAAGGTGCCGGCCGGTACCCAGTCGGGCAAGGTGTTCCGGCTGAAGGGAAAGGGCGTGCCGGACCTGCGCGGCTACGGGCGCGGTGATCAGCTGGTGCGTGTCATCGTCGAGGTCCCGCGCAAGCTCACGGCCCGCCAACGCGAACTCATGGAAGAGTTTGCGCGCGACATGCAGAAAGAGGTAAATCCGCTCACCAAGGGCTTTTTCGACAAGGTGAAGGAGATTTTCGGCTGATGTCCCGCACGCGACGAATCCATACGTACGCCATCGCCGCCCTCTGTTCCCCGATGATCGTCGCGGCTGCGGGCTGTTCCACCAAGGTTTCCGCGCCCCCGGAGCCGCCGGTCGCGGTCCGCTTGGGCGATGCTGCTTTCGAAGCGCAAAATTACGAGAGCGCCATCCGCGACTATCGTCTCTACCTGGCCGACGTGGACCGGGGTGAGTATACGGCCCGGGCGTTTTACAAGACGGCGCTGGCATCGCAGAAGCTCGGCGACCACAGCGGTGCCCTGGCGACGTTGGCCGAGTTGGAGCGTCGCTACCCCGATTCCGTGTGGGTCCAGGTCGAAGCGCTGCGCGGAGATGCGGAGCGCGACATCGGCAGGCCGACGGCCGCGGTGCTCGCCTGGGATCGGGGCTGGCCGGTAGCCGACGAGATCGAACGCCCCAAGCTGCGCAATCGCATCGAGATCGTTGCGACCGGGCTTTCCCGCGAGGAGATCGACGAGCTCAAAGACGAGGTGTCGTCGGGTGCGATCGAGGCCTTGCTGGACGAAGAACTGGCGTCCCGTTCGCCGTTGCCGATCGAGGAACCAGTTCCTGCAGTCGATGTCGAAGAGGTCGATTCGGAACGCCCGCCGGCGACGGTGCTGGGAGCTTTGCGCGCACTGGACGTCGGGCGCGGCACGGCAGCGACGCCGACCTATGCGGAAGGCGAGTCGGTCCAACGCGGCCCGACGCAACGCCCGCGCTGGCGTGGCGAAGATCCGGCGGCAGCCCCGGCCGAGGCGGAACAGCCTGCCGTCGACGAGGTCAGGGAAGCGGCGCCGAGCGACGAGGTCGTCGTTCTCGGTGCTGCGGAAGGCGACGACAGCGACCCGGCCCCGGTCGCGCCGCCGATGCCGGCGAAGTCCGCCGACGTCGCGGTCGCTGACCGCGACGAGGCTTCCGACACCTCGCGAGGCGACGAGCTCGCCGGCTTGGTCAAGCTCGAGCGCCCGCTTGGCACCCAGCCCGCAGTGCCCAGCTACCAGGAGCCAAGCGCATCTTCAGCGCCTGTAAGCGACTCGGGTCCGGCGCGTCTGCAGAAGATCGACTTCTCCACGGGCGCGCCCGTCGTCGAGGAGCCGGCTCCGCGGCTCGACTCGCTCGAGAAGCTCGACGTCCCGGGCACCTCGGCGCCGTGAGCTACTAGACCCCGCGCCGTAGCGACATGGCGCGCAGACCCCCACGACGCCGCGGGCGATCCCTCAACGACGTGGGCGAGTTCGGTTTCCTCGACGAACTGTTGCCGAAGGTCGGGGTCGACGACGGATCCATCCTCGTCGGACTCGGCGACGATGCCGCTGTAATGCGTGCGGAGCGTGGCTCTTTGGTGGTGACCACGGATGCGCTCGTGTGTGGGAT
>CALJUJ010000086.1 GCA_937975525.1 uncultured bacterium | reverse complement strand
TCCCCAGCCGCTCGCCGTCGCCCGCGGGTATGCGCGGCTCGGGGTCGAGCACATCGCCGCCGGCCTCGACCATCTGCTGTTCGTCTTCGGCCTGCTGCTGCTGGCGCGGACGTGGCGCGCGCTGATCGCGACGATCACGGCGTTCACGCTCGGCCACAGCGCCACCCTCGCGCTCGCGACTCTCGGCTACGCCGACGTGCCGTCGGCCCCAGTGGAGCTTCTGATCGCCGGACCGACCTTGTGGCTCGCCAACGAGCTCGCGCGAACCGCCGGCAGCCGGCCGTCGTGGATGCAGCGCCGCCCGGGACGGATCGCCGCGGGCTTCGGACTGCTGCACGGCCTCGGGTTCTCGGGAGCCCTGCACGAAGTCGGCCTGCCCCAGGGCGAGGTTCCGCTGGCTCTCTTCTCGTTCAACGTCGGCATCGAGATCGGCCAACTCGCCTTCGTCGCAATCGTCGTCGGCGGCGAGGGCATCCTCCGACCCTGGCTGCGGCGCCTACCGCCCGCGGCGGCGCGCTTGCCGGCATACGCGATGGGCACGGTCGCCGCCTACTGGTGCTTCGAGCGTGCCGCCGTCCTGCTCGCGGCGTAGAGCCTCGCGTTCGCCGGTGGAGTGCCGTAGATTCGCCGGCAAGGATTTTCGGAGGGCACCATGATTTCCGCAGAGCAGCGCTACGAGAAGAAGTTCGTCGAGATCCTCGGCAAGAAGATGGCCTATGTCGAAGCCGGGGAGGGAGACCCGATCGTCTTTCTGCACGGCAACCCGACTTCGTCGTACCTCTGGCGCAACGTGATGCCGCACCTCGTCGATCAGGGGCGCTGCATCGCCCCCGACCTGATCGGCATGGGAGACTCGGACAAGCTCGACCACAGCGGTCCGGAAGCGTATCGCTTCGTCGATCATCGTTCGTTTCTCGACGTCTTGCTCGCCAAGGTCGGGGTCGCTCGCGGTGTCACCCTGGTGCTGCACGACTGGGGCTCGGCGCTCGGCTTCGACTGGGCCAACCGCCATCGCGACTGCGTGAAGGGCATCGCCTACACCGAGGCCATCGTCCAGCCGGTGACTTGGGACGATTGGCCGAAAGCGGCTCGCGGCGCCTTCGAGGCGTTCCGCTCGCCCCAGGGGGAAGAGCTGATCCTCGAGCACAACGCGTTCATCGAACAGGTGCTACCGTCGTCGATCCTCCGCAAGCTCAGCGACGAAGAGATGGCGGAGTACCGCCGACCGTTCGGCGAGGCCGGAGAAGGCCGGCGGCCGACGCTCACCTGGCCGCGGCAGATCCCCATCGCGGGCGAGCCTGCCGACGTCGCCGCAATCGTTGCGGACTACGGCGCCTGGCTGCAGGGCTGCGACGTACCCAAGCTGTTCATCAACGCCGACCCCGGCGCGATCCTGCGCGGCCGACCGCGCGACTTCTGCCGTACCTGGAAGAACCAGCAGGAGGTCGAGGTGAAGGGAATCCACTTCGTCCAGGAGGATTCACCCGACGAGATCGGCTCGGCGATCGCGGCTTGGCGCCGCAGCCTGTGAGCAGGATCAGCCGGCCGTGATCGCGCCCGGCAGCGCACGGCCCGCGTACGGATCGCCACTGCGCCGCATGTGCTGATCGAGCAGCGCCGCGAGCTCGGCGACCGCCACCGGGCGGCGACCGACGACGACGAGGTTGCGCTGCTCGTGCGGGTCCTCACGCAGGTCGTACAGCTCCTCGGGTGGACGCGGGCGCGTCCACGGCTGGTTCGGCAGCTCGACGAGGCGATGCGGCCACTCTTCGTCGGCGAGCTGGTCGAGGCCGATCGGATCGGGCGAGTAGTTGCGGACGTACTTCCAATCGCGGGTGCGAACCGCCCGCATCGGCTGGTAGCCGATGTGGTACGTCATCTCCGCAAAGACGGCCTGCCGGTCGTGCGCGACGCCGCCCAGCAGGCGTGGCAGCAGGGAAACCCCCTCGATGCCGATCGGCTGGCCGAGGCCGGCGGCAGCGAGCAGGGTGGGCGCCAGGTCGACCGTCGACACGAGCTCGTCGGCGACGAGCCCACCGCGGATGCGGCCCGGCCAGCGGAACAACAACGGCGTTCCGATGCCGCGGTCGTAGAGCGTCATCTTGCTGCCGGGAAACGGAGCGCCGTTGTCGCTGACGAAGGCGACGAGCGTTCGCGACGACAGATCGAGCGCGTCGAGCGCGTCGACCACGGCACCGATCATCGCATCCATGTGCAGCATCTGACTGTAGAACCGAGCGAGCCCGGCACGGATCTCGGGCCAGTTCGGCAGGGCGAGATACGCAGGTACGCGGATCGCTTCGGGATCGACGGGAAAGCCGGGAACGAACGAGAAGTCGCCCGCGTCGTCGCGGTGCGTGCTCATGTAGTTCAGCTCGAGATAGAAGCGTTCGCCTGCGTGGGAACGAATCCAATCGACCGACTTTTGCGCGTCGGTGATCCACATGTCGCCCGGCAGAACGCCGCTCAGGCGCTCGTCGTAGCCGTACCACGACGTCGGGAAGAACGGCGCCACGTGCCACTTGCCTTCGATGGCCGTGCGCCAGCCGGCCTCGCGCAGGAGCTTCGGCAGCGTGATGCGCCACGGGGCGAGGGACCGCAGCAGGTGCGCATGCGCGAGCCCGGTGACGCCGTGCGTGTGCGGGTACTGACCGGTGATGAACGTCGCCCGTGCCGAGGAGCAACTCGACGTCGCGCCGAACGCATGGGAGAAGGCGGCGCCCTCACGGGCGAGGCGATCGAGATGGGGCGTGACGACGTTGTCGTTGCCGTACGACGACAGGTCCTTCCAACCGAGGTCGTCGGCGGTGATCAGGACGATGTTCGGCTGCTCGGTGCTCGCGGGGGCCGCCGTGCGCAGAGCACACCCGGCCCAGGGCAGGAGAGCACCACCGAAGGCCAGGCGCTTGAGGAAACCGCGCCGCCCGACGGCCATGTCGCTAGACCCAACGCTCCAGCGCGCCCGGGCTGTAGCGTTCGACGATGGCCTCGGTCACCGCGTTGGCGGCGATGACCTCGCGGTACATCTCGGCGCTGCGGCGGGGAACACGCTGCAGCTCGGGGTCCTGCGGATCGAGCGCGATCAGGCCGAACTTCTTCTCGAACCCCTCGCGCCACTCGAAGTTGTCGCAGAAGGTCCAGTGCATGTAGCCGCGCAGGTCGCAGCCATCGGCGATCGCCCGCTGCATCATCACCCAGTGCGACAAGAGATAGCGACGGCGCAGATCGTCGCCACTGTCGCAGCACCCGTTCTCGGTGACGTACAAGGGCTTGCCGAAGCTACGGTGCAGGTTCATCAGTACCGCGTAGAATCCGGGAGGGTAGATCTGCCAACCCATTTCCGTGACCTCGATGCCTGGTGGTGCGGTGTAGCCTCCCGCCCGCACGTTCGACAGCGTCCCCGGCCCGAGCTGGGCACTGATGCGCATGTAGTAGTTGACGCCGAGGAAGTCGCAGCTGTCGCGCAGTCCGGGAACCGCCTGGCCGATGCCGAACGGGGCGGCCACGCGCCCGCTGAGGACGCTGCGGTCCCATGCGTCGAAGCTGACGCGTGCGATGATGCCCGCGACCGGCTTCTCGAGCATCCGCCAGAAGCCGCCCTCGTGAAACGGTTCGACGTGCTGGTACGCGCCGGCGTAGCCGGCGAGCACGGGGCCGCCGCCCGGGGCGTGCGCCACGAGCTCGTGGATCGCTGCGTAGGCGCGCGCATGTGCGTGCAACAATGCGGTGAAGACGCGGGCGGCGACGATGGGGTTGCGCCGACAGGGGGGATGGTAACCGGCGAGGTAGCCGGCGAGCACCGGCACCATCGGCTCGTTGAGCGTCACCCAGAGATCGACTGCCGGCGCAACCGCGGGCACGACCCGGCGCACGAAGGCCTCCCACCGATCGAGCGCGTCGGCGCCGAGCCAACCGCCGCGCTCGGCGAACCACTGCGGCACCACCCAGTGATTGAGAGTGAGGCACACGCGGATGCCGCGCTGCTGGAGGTCGTCGACGATGGCACGATAGCGATCGATCGCATCCGCATCCCAGCGGCCGGGCTCCGGCTCGATGCGCGCCCATTCGAGGCCGAGCCGGAAGATGGTGTGACCGTGGGCCTGCATCAACGCGTGGTCATCGGCCCACCGGTTCCAGTAGTCGCAGGCTCGCCCGCTCTTGGAGCCGTCGTTGACGAGGCCGAGCTGCTCCCACGCCCACCAGTTGCTGTGAACGTTGCCGCCCTCGATCTGGTGGCCGGCGGTGGCGGTGCCCCAGAGAAAGCCCTCCGGGAACGAAAAGTCAGGCATCGCGCCGCTCATAGCCGATCCGAAGCGCGGCGAACAACGTCGGCGCGAGCACCGAGGCTGGCCGGCGCTTGCCCCGCGCTGGAAAAGGCGCCAAGAACCGCAAACGTCGGTCGTAAGTCGAGCCCGTGCCCGAAGCCTTGCCAGCCCAACTCCTGAAGCGTCCCGTCGGTCGATGGGGGCGAACCATCCTGCTCAGCTCGCTCGTCGGCGTGCTCGCCGGACTGGCGGCGGTCGCCCTCGAATCGGCGCTGCACCTGGGGACCGACATGTTGATCGGGCGCTTCACCCATCTCGGCGCCGCCGGCATCTGGCAATGGCGCTGGGAGCTCATCGCGCTGCCGGCGGTCGGCGGGCTGCTCTCGGGAGTGATCGTCCAGCTGATCGCGCGCCGGCCGCCCGGGCACGGCACCGACCAGATGGTGCGCGCCTTCCACCACCAGGACGGCAAGTTCCCGCTCACCGGACCGAGCCTTCGCGCCACCGCCGCCGTCGGCGTCATCTCCTTCGGTGGCTCGGCCGGCCCGGAGGGCCCGATCGCAGCTCTGGGAGCGGCGCTCGGATCGAAGATCGCGAGGCTGTTTCATCTGACACCGCGCGACCGGAGGACGCTGCTGATCGCCGGCTGCGCCGCGGCCGTCGGCGCGCTGTTCCAGTGCCCGCTCGGCGGCGCGTTGTTCGCCGCCGGCATTCTGTACCGCGAGCCGGAGTTCGAGGGCTCGGCGCTCGTCGCCTCCTTCATCGCATCGGTTTTCGGGTACTCCACGTACGTCGCCCTGCTCGGATTCGGCGCGCGGGTACTCAGCGGAACCGCGGACCTCTCCTTCCAGTCGCCGGCCGAGCTGCCGGTCTACGTCGTGCTCGGCCTCGTCTGCGGCGCCACCGCGGCCGCCTTCTCGCGCAGCGTTCGTTTCGTCGAAACCGAGGTCACGCCACGCATGCCCCTGCCCGTCTGGACCAAGCCGGCCGTCGGCGGCGCCCTCACGGGGCTGATCGCGTGCGTGTTGCCGCAGGTGATGGACGGTCGCTATCTGTTCATCCAGGGCATCTTCGACGCCTCGCTGTTCGCGACGATCGACCGCAGCTGGCTCAGCTGGACGGCATTGTTCATCGCGATCACCGCGGCCAAGTGCGTCGCCACCGCGTTCACCGTCGGCTCGGGTGCCGCCGGCGGCGTCCTCGGCCCTTGCGTCGTGATCGGCGGTACCGCGGGGGCCGCTGTGGGCGCCGCGCTCGAGGTGCTCGCGCCCGGTACCGTACCCGAAGAGATGCGCCAGGCCCTGATCGCGGTCGGCATGGCCGGCGTGCTCTCCGGCGCGATGCGAACCCCGCTGGCGGCGATGGTCATGGTCATGGAGATGACCGGGAGCTTCGGGCTGATCGTACCGCTGATGATCGTCGCGATGACGGCCTACATGGTCGGCGGCCGCTACGGCATGGTCGAAGACCAGGTGGACAGCCCGGCGGACTCCCCGGCGCACGTCGGCGACGCGCTCATGCACATGCTCGAGCGCCACCGCGTCGGCGACGTCATGGAGCGACGGTGGCCGCTCCGGGCGGCGCCCTCGGCACCGCTTCCGGCGCTGCTCGACCAGGTCGGCAGCGGCGTGCCGCCGCACATCATGATCACCGAGGGCGACCTGCTCGTCGGCGTGATCTCTCTTCCCGAGATGCACCATGCGCTCGAAGAGGACGAGCTACCGCCACTCGTAATCGCCGCGGACGTCATGACCGAACGTCCCTTCTTCTTGTACCCGAGCGACACGCTCTACGAGGCGATCAATCAGTTCCAACAGCGACGCCTCGACGTCATTCCCGTCGTCAGCCCGCGGCGCACCGACGGCAACCGGCTCGTCGGGGTGGTGACGCGGGCCGCGGTCGCCAGCCTCGTCGAAGAGTACACCCGCAAGACCCGCGAGCACGTTCTCCACGAGCACGGCGGCTTCGCGGCACTCCAGGAGCAAGACCAGCTCAGCCAGATCCTCGCCGGGCTACCGTCGGAGAGCGCCGGCGACGTCGTGCGCATTCCCGTCGACGCCGAGTTGGTCGGCCAGTCGCTGGCGTCGTTCGACTTCCGTCGCACTCGACACGCCGAAGTCCTCGCCATCCGCACCGCCGCCGGCGCCTTTCTCTGCCCGCCCGATCCACACCGCGAGCTCCGCGCCGACGACTCCCTGTTGGTCCTCACACGTACCCGCACCGGCACACGCAAGAGCGGCGGCTGATCCCCACGGGCGCAGCCACCGCCGCGCGAGATTCGCGTCGCGCCGCCTTGTTTCGCCTTCCTCGGCCGATAGCTTCGGCGCCATCACGAACCGAGGAGGAACCGATGAAATCGCTCGCTCTGCTTGCAGCCGCCGCCCTTGCCTCCGTCTCCACGACCGCTTGTGACGACAGCGACGGCGGCCCTCGCGCCGACCTCCGAATCGTCCACGCGTCGCCCGACGCACCCGACGTCGACGTCCGGCTCGACGGTATCGGCGTCCTGTCACAGGTCCCCTACCTCGCCTCGTCCGGGTACCTCAGCGTCCAGGCGGACGACCGCGACGTGCAGGTTCTCGCCGCCGGGACCGAGACCGTCGTGATCGACGCGACATTGACCCTGCCTGCGGGCAGCGCCACCACCGTCCTCGCCGCCAACCTGGTCGCGAACATCGAGCCCTTGGTGCTCGCCGACGACCGCAGCGCGCCAGCAGCCGGTAGTGCCAAGGTGCGGGTCGTGCACGGAGCGCCGAGCGCGCCCAATGTCGACGTCTACGTCACCGCACCCGGGGCGGCGCTCACCGATCCGACCCTGGCGGACGTCCCGTTTCTGGCGAGTTCCGACTACCTGGAGATCCCCGCCGGGGAATACCAGGTGCGCGTCACCGTCGCCGGAACGACCGACGTCGCCATCGATACGGGGGCGTTGACGATCGCCGACGGCGCCGTGCTGAGCGCCGTGGCGGTCGACGCCGCCGGCGGCGGTGCGCCGTTCGACATCCTGGTGCTCGACGACGCCCTGTGAGGCTGAGGGTGCGAGCCGGCCTGGGGCCGGCTCGCACCCTCAGCGCACGCCGACTCCGATACCCAGCCAGCGGTCGAAGAAGCGAACCAGCCAGGGGTGGATGAACAACTGACGCTTCGACCACAGCGGCGAGTGCCATTGGTCGGGAGGCAACCGTCCTTCGAACAGCTCGACCATCGCTTCGGCGGTGCGGCTGCCGAGAGTATCGAGGATCTGGTTGCCGAGCTCGGCCGATGCCTTGGCGGGCTGCCCGGCATATGACTCCTCTTCGAAGAACCGCAGTCCGGCCTTGAACGCCTTGATCATGTCGCCGAGTCCGGCCGGCTTGCCACGCTCGATCTTCGGGGCCGGCATCCCCTTCTCGGCCACGAACATGTCCACCGTCCGGCGCGGCAACTGGTCGTAGTCGCGCTCGACCCATTCGGGATGGAGAGCGAGCAGCTGCGAGGTCTCGACGAGGCCGCCGTGGGTGTCGCCGCGGAAATCGTCGGGCGACGTTCCGGCGAGGCCTCCAAGCACCTCGTAAAGCTCGGCGCTACCACCGGTCAGCCGGCCGAGCATGATCGAGAAGATCGAGGCCATGCGCACGCCGCGCTCGCGGGTGACACGGTCGCAGGCCTCCTCGATGGCCAGGAAGTGGCGCGGGCTGCCGTGGAAGTTCGAGACGAAGATGTCGCGGAAGCCCTGTGCCGCCAGCGACCGGCCGAGGTCGGTGAGCACGGCGATCGTCGTCGACGGACGGAAGAAGATCGACCCCGGCTGGGGCACCGTGTCGGCGGCCGCGTAGACGAACGGCAGCTGCAGAAACGTGCGGCTGCGATGCGGCTCGGGCAGATGCTGGATGGCGCGGATCGCCAGACCGTCGCCCTCGAGCAAGTCGGCGCCGAACGGCAGGTGCGGCCCGTGCACCTCGAGCGGCGAGCAGGTCACGAGCACGACACAATCGGCGCGGTCGAGCTGGTCGAACTTCTTCTTCGTCAACGTCTCCCAGCGCAACAGCCGGATGCCGTCGGGTGCCTCGGACATGGGGAGCCTCCTCGATGGGGTGGGAGCGGCATTGCTGCCACCCACCCGGCGCCCTGTCAACCGATCGGTTGGGCGACGTTGCTGATTTGACGCTGCGCGGGCCGGCTCGCTACGACCACCGCCATGCAACGCGCCATGGTCGCAATCCTCGTCGCGCTCGTCGTCACCGCCTGCAGTCGCTCCGAGCCTCCGTCGGACGTCGCCGTCGTCACCTTTCCGGCCAGTGGCGTCGGCCGCGAGGCCGAGGTCGTCGCGGCGCAGCTCGAGCGCTTCGCGCAGGCGCACCCCGCGATTCGCGTCGAGCGTCAGGCGACCCCGGACCAGGCGGACCAGCGGCACCAGCTCTACGTTCAGTGGCTCAACAGTGCCGCGGCCGACCCCGACGTGCTGCAGCTCGACATCGTTTGGGCCGCCGAGTTCGCCAACGCCGGCTGGGTCCAACCGCTCGAGCCATACGCACCCGAGCTCGACGATTTCGTCGATTCCGCCATCGACGCGGCGACCTGGCGCGACAAGCTGTACGCGCTGCCGTGGTTCATCGACGTCGGCATGCTGTACTACCGGACGGACGTCTTCGACCGGGCTCCGGCGACCCAGGAAGAGATCCCGCAAATGATCCAGCTCGGCCGCGTCGCCGGGCGAGCGGCTGCCGGCAAGCCGCAGCAGGGGCTGGTCTGGCAGGGCAACCGCTACGAAGGGCTGGTGGCGGTGTTCGTCGAGTACCTCGGTGCCTACGGCGGCGCCATCCTCGGGCCCGACGGCGAAGTGCAGGTCGATGCCCCCGCGTCGGTCGCCGCGCTGATCGCGATGCGGCGCGCGCTGGAGCGGGGCGACGTGCCGCGCTCCGTCCTCACCTGGGACGAGGAAAAGGCTCGCTTCGCCTTCCAGAACGGCTCGGCGCTGATGATGCGCAACTGGCCGTATGCGATCGCCGCCATGCGCAGCGACCCGCAATCGAAGATCGGCAACGCCTTCGCCGTCGCGCCGATTCCCCCGGCACCGAACGGTTCCCCGACGGCCGCCCTCGGCGGCCAGCTGCTGGCGATCAACCGCCACAGCGACCAGCCCGACGCCGCCTACACGTTGATCCGCTACCTCACCGCTCCCGAGCAGATGCGCGAGCGGGCGCTCGAGGCCGCGCAGTTTCCGGCGCGACGGTCGGTGTACGCCAGCGACCTCGGCCAGGCGCTCGGCGTCCCGGCCGCCGACGCAATCGC
>CALJUJ010000085.1 GCA_937975525.1 uncultured bacterium | reverse complement strand
TTCCCCCTGAAGTCCCAACGACGACATGCCTGAGCCTTTCCCCCTGCTTCGCGGCGTTCGCGTTGCCGCGCTTGTAACAAAGCGGTGTCGCGCGTGGCAACGGCTGTCGCGAAAAAGCAACGGGCGCGTTCCGTGTTCCCCGCGGCGTGCCCGGAGGCGCCGGCTTGGTTCCGATCGACTCGGTCCGCGGGCCGCGGGCGCGAGGCTGCGATCCCTTGACCTCGTACGGAGAGCGAAGGACAAGAGACCGGCGGCCCGGGGAGCCGCAGTCTTGCATCCGGAGGGAGGGGTGAGCGATGCAGTCTCGTCCGACTCGAGTGAGCAGTGAGCGCTGGCGAACGCTGCGTCGCCAAGCCGCACTGCCGGTGTTGATCCTACTGGCCGGCGTTCTCGTGCGTGGTTTCGAGCCGGCTGCCAGCCGCGACGGGAGCGGCGATGCCCACCTCGACCCGGGCGTGTTCGCCACCGCCGCGCAGGCGGCCTCGGACCCGACCGGCGCACGCTTCGTCGGCGAAGGGCGCTGCGCCAACCCGACCTGTCACGGTGCCAAGCTGCCGGCGTCCGTCGAGCCGTCGCCAACGCTGGCGACATGGCCCTGGGCGCGCACGCTGTGGGACGACGAGGACATCGATCGCCACTCGCGCGCCTACATGACGTTGACGACCAAGGAGTCGGCGACGATCGCGCGCTACATGGGCCTCGGCAAGGGTGGGGCGACGCAGAGCCAGAAGTGCCTCGTCTGCCACGCGCCGGACGCGGCGAAGCCGACGAAGGCGGCGCCGCTCGCCGACGGCAGCGTCGGCACCCACCAGCGCAAGCACGGGGTGAGCTGCGAGCATTGCCACGGTGCCGCCGAGCACTGGCTCGAGCCGCATCGCGCCAAGGATTGGGCGCAGCAGAAGGCGGGGTACCGTGCGCGGGGCTTCATCGACCTCGACGACTTCCGCGTGCGGGCCGAGATGTGCGCGTCGTGTCACGTCGAGATCGACCACGAGATCGTCGCTGCCGGGCACCCGCCGCTGCAGTTCGAGATGGTGGCCTACGCGCAGGTCATGCAGCACTGGAACGATCTCGAGGAGCACCCCGGCCCGCTGCATCCGAACCCGACCTTGTGGGCCCTGGGTCAGGTCGTCGGCCTGCGCTCGGCGGCGCAGATGATCGCGCGCCGCGCCGGCAACAGCGACTACCAGGGCCTCGGCAAGTTCGAGCACTTCGCCGGCCAGAACTGCTACCGCTGCCATCACAAGCTCGTCGACGATGCGGTGCGGCAGGCCAAGGGCCACGCGGTCATGCTCGAAGCGGCGTTGCCCGCAGTTCGTCCTGCGGCGGCTGCCGAGCTCGAGAAGCGCTGGAAGTCGGTCGTCGCCGCCGTCGCCTCGGGGCCGACGGCCGCACAGCGCGAGGCGAGCGCGCTCGCCGCATGGCTCGACCCGCTGGCCGACTCCTTCGGCCGACCCGTGATCACCCAGGCGCAGTCGCGGGCGGTGCTGAAGAACCTGGTCGCCCAGGCGCCGGCGCTGGGGCGCATCAAGCGTTTTCGCAAGACCCAGAACACCTCGTCGGCCTCGGCCGTGCTGCGGCTCGACGCGATCGAGAGCCCGTGGTGGTGGACCACCGGTGCGCCGGAGCAGACCTGCCTGGCCGTCGATGCCCTGTGCCGGCCGGCTCTCGGCGACGAACGTTGCAACGCCGCCGACGGAGCAATCGGCAAGATGTTCGCTGCGGTCGACCGCTTCGACTACGACGAGCGCAAGTTCGTCGCCTCGCTACGCGCCGTCGGCAAGGCGCTACGGCCCTGATCTCAGTTGGCGTCGAAGTGAATGACGTCTTCGTCGGCGCGGCCGAGCACGATCGCGCCGCGGCCGACGAGAGTCACCTGATCGCGTACCGACCGCACCGGGCTGCTGCCGGCGACGCGCACGATCGTGCCGTTGACGCTCTTGTCGAGCAGCACGAAAGAGTGGCCGCGCAACAATACCTCCGCGTGTGCACGCGAGACCGACGGATGGCTGACGACGATGTCGTTGTCGCGCGACCGGCCGAGGCGGGCGCGGCGCTGCTCCGGCCCGAGATCGACGAACTGCTCGCCGAGCCGCAGCCGCAGGCGCCGGGGGACGAGCAAGGTCGGCTCGGCATCGCCCATCGACGTCAGGCCGGTGTCCTCGGTGGGCGGATCGCTGCCGGTCCACCGGAAGCGATACGTCGCGATCATGTCGTCCTTGCCGCGCAGCGCCAGCGCGTCGACACGCTGGGCGCGGCCGCGCGCCTCGTCTGCGAGGCCGCCGAACGCCGCCTCGGAGAGCAGGACCTCGTCGGCGGAGGCGAGGTTGACCAGCCGCGCTGCGACGTTGACGACGTCGCCGTAGACGTCGCCGCCATCTTCGATCACGGGTCCATGGTTGATGCCGGCGCGTGCGTGCAGCCCCCTGCCGGACCATGGCGTTTCGGGGTTGGCGAGCGCGTCGAGGCTCGCCAGGGCGGCGTCGAGCGCCGGCTGCGCCTCATCGAAGACGCTGAGCACGGCGTCGCCGATGCGTTTGACGACCTGCCCACCCCGGCTCTCCACCGCCTGGGTGAACAGCTCGAGGCACTCCGCATTGAGCGCGTGCGCCTCGGTGTCGCCGCGGTCCGAATAGAGCGCGACGCTGCCACTGATGTCGATGAAAATGACCGTGCGCGAGCGCGCGTGGGCTGGCGGGGGTGGGATCATCGTTCGGCTCCAAGGTGGTCACAGGTAGGGGGAGCATGTCAAAACGACGAGCGGGCGATGGCGATGCGTGACATCGTCGCGAGATTTTGCCGATAAGGGGGTAGGCGGACCATGAAGCTCCAGAGTTTCCAGCAGTCGCACGTCGGCAACGTGCGGAAAACCAACGAGGATCACGTCGGCTCCTTCCCCGAGCTCGGGCTGTTCATCGTCGCCGACGGCATGGGCGGACACGAGGACGGCGAGGTCGCCAGTCGTATGGCGATCGACGTCGTGCACGAGCGCGTCGAGCCGGCCGGCTTCTGGGCCTCGCTCCTCGACTCCGAGCGCCGCCGCGCCCGTCACGAGCCGCCGATCGACGTGCTGCGGCGCGCCATCGAGGTTGCCAACGAGCGCATCTACGATCTCGGCCAACAGCGCATCGCCGAGCGCGGCGGTCGTACGATGGGAACGACCGTGGTCGCGCTGCACTGCGACGGCGAGCACAACGTCGCCGTCTGGGCCCACGTCGGTGACAGCCGGCTGTACCTCGCCCGCGATGGCGTGCTGCGCCTACTCACCGCCGACCACACGGGCCACGGCGAGTACTACGCCCTCGCCGCCGAAGAGGGATTGCAGCCCGAGGTCCCCATCACGCTGCCGCACACCAACCAACTCACCCGCGCCGTCGGCACCGACGCCTTCG
>CALJUJ010000084.1 GCA_937975525.1 uncultured bacterium | reverse complement strand
CCAGACAGCGGTCTTGGGTGGGCACGACATGTCGGCATCGTAACGCCGGGTCCGCGTTTCGCACTGCGTCATGATGTCGCATACTCGCGGCTCCGCTCAGAAGGGCGGCGAGCTCGTGAGCTCGATGAGGCGACCCGAAGCGGGATGGCGGAAGGAGATCCGCTGCGCGTGCAGGAGTAGGCGTTCGCCACCGGTCCCGTACAGGCGATCGCCGCGGATTGGTGCGCCGAGGCCGGCTGGGTGTGCTGCGTGCACGCGGAGCTGATGTGTGCGCCCGGTGTGGGGGTACAATGCGACGCGCGTTCGGTCCGCTGCTCGCTCGATCACTTCCCACGTCGTGCGCGCCGGCTTGCCGTGCACGGGGTCGTGAACCTGGCGTGGCCTCTCGTGCCGATCGGGGCGCAGGGCGAGCTCGATGCAGCCGCGATCGCCGGCTACGTCGCCATCGACGACGGCGACGTAGCGCTTGCGCACCTCCTCCCGTGCGAACTGACGCTGCAGCGCTCGCAGCGTAGCGGGGTCGCGGGCCACGACGAGCAGGCCCGAGGTGTCGAGATCGAGGCGATGTGCCGGGGTGGCGGCGGCACGCCATCGCAGCAATCCGGACGGCCGTGGGGCAGCTGCGCCGAGCCCATCGCGCGGAGCGCGTGTACGTCGCCACCGAGTCGGCTGCGTCGATACCGTGTCCCGGTACGGACAGGAGTCCGGCAGGCTTGTCGACGACGATGATCCAGTCGTCTTCGTAGACCACGGACAACACAGCATTGGCCGGCGTGGTGGGCACGAAGGATCGTGTGGGCCGCACTTCAACGCCACGCAGCAGAAACGGAAGCAGCGGTGCGCACTTCTCGCGGCATGCAGGGTAGAAGACGCCGCTTACCCGTCCACCTGTGGGCGGCGGCACGCCCCACCAGAACTCCGCAAGGGCGAGGGGCCGTAGCCCACGGGCGATGGCGTGTCCGATGAGCTTGGGAGCGGCACAGTCGGCAGCGCCGGCGGGAGGCTCGGCCGGGCGATAGAGTTCGCGCAGCCGCGCGGTTTCGCCCAGACCGTTGCGGATCGCGTAGCAATCGTGGATGCGCCGCATGAGATGGCGCGATACCATCCGCCGCAGGCGCTGGTGTGCCAGCAACCTCCGCTCACACCGCCGTCGACGGAGGGCGTGGACCCGGCGCTCCTCGGCAGGGCGCGCCTCGCGATGCCGCCGCTCGGCCGTGTCGGCGCGGCTCGCCTGATCGAGGTCGTGCAGCGCGTCCGTCGCCAACGACGAGTCGTCATCGCGGAGCCGGAACCGCTCGCGGTGGCGCTTTTCCCGCTGCGTCTGGTGGCGGGCTCGGACTTCGGCGCGCTCGCGCTCGTGGCGGATCGTGAGTTCGAGCCAGTCTCGGCGGGCTCGGCTCAGCTCCTCGCCGTCGGCGTACCGTCGGCCTCGTTCGAGCAAATCGGCGACGACGCGTGCGCCGTCTGGCTCGAACGCGGCCCGGGCTTCGCTGTCGAATAGTGGCGGAGCGAATCCCGCGACGTGCCAGCGCCCTTCCAACGTGCCCGAGAACGCGTACAGGGCCCCGACCTCCCCGCCGGGTGTGGCGACGACGAGAGCGCCGAACATCTTGCCGCCGCCGGGCGTGAAGAGTGCGTCGGTCGAGATGCCCGGGGCGATGCAGCCGGCCGCGAGTCGTCGCTGCAACGGCTCGGCGGCGCGCCGCGCCAGTGCGGAAGGCTCCTCGTCGAACGGGCTCGGCATTGCCTCGCCTGCCGCTATGGCTTCGGGGAATGGCTGCAGTTCGGGAATATGCCAGGACACGGAGCTCATGCGGCACGACTCCAGCGCTGACCGAGGGCGACGAGAATCGAACCGGCGACGACGAGCCCCGCCCCGGCGAGGCTGAGGCCTCCGAGTCGCTCCGCTTCGACCCACGCGGGCGCCCAGCGCTCGAGGGTGACGACGAGCACCAGCGTCGTGAGCGGCGTCAACGCCAACACGGCAGCGACGCGCGAGGCTTCCCAGTGCGCGAGTGCTTCGGAGAAGCAGCCGTAGGCCACCAAGGTGTTGAGCGCGGCGTAGAGCAGGAGTCCGAGGCCGGCTGCGTCGAGCCGCGCCATTGCACCGGCGTCCGACCAGGGCAGGAACAGGAGGGCGCAGCCAGCGTAAACGCAGAGCATGATGCTCTGCGACGGCCACCAGGCGAGGAGTTGCTTCTGAGCCAGTCCGTACACGGCCCAGGTGAAGGCTGCAGCGACCATCATCGCCGAGCCGGAGACGTAGCGGTCGAAGGAATCGACGAACGCTCGGACTTGATCCCAGGAGAACATCACGAGGCCGGCGACGAGCACGGCGAAGCCGAGCCACTGCAGCCGCACGAAGTGCTCGCGAAAGACGAAGATGCCCCCGAGGGCCAGCAGGAGTGGAGCGAGCTGGATGAGGACCTGGGCGTTGGCCGCCGTCGTCCGGTCGAGCCCGAGCATGTAGAACAGGTAGTTGCCGGCGAGGAAGACGGTGGCGACGACGAGCAGCACCCAGCGACCGCCCCGCAGGTCGCGTAAGCGCGGCTGCCGCCCGCGTGCGCGGAGCGCGATGCCGAGCAGCAGGCTGGCGATGACGAAGCGCGCGGCGATGATCGACGTTGGATCGAGGTGGGTGAGGAGCAGCTTGAGGGCGATCGGTAGCGACGCCCACAAGAGCATCGTCGTCGTAGCAAGCACGAAGCCGAGCCAGAAATTTCCGGTTGAACGATGCAGTTGCACGTCGTTGCCCTCACGCTGAACGCAGCGTTGTGGTGTCTACGCGTTGGTCCCTCGCGGGTCCAGGATCGCCGACGTCCCGCCGAGCTCGGTCTCCCGTCGAAGCCTCGCTCCGCGTCGTCGTAGCGCTTCGTTGCGACCTTGCTGGGAAGCAGCGGCCGCAGACTTGCGTCGGGTTCGTGGATGCCTGTCGTGAACGTCCCGGCACGGCGTCCGGGCTTGCAAGCGTGGCGTGGCTCGGCTGTAGGTAGAGGGCGGCGCTGAATGCGAACGGCGCCGCGAACGAACGGAGGGCCCTCACATGAGCGAACTGATCGACAAGTGGGCGCTGGTCACGGGAGCGTCGAGCGGGCTTGGCGTCGACTTCGCCGAGATCCTCGCCGAGCGTGGCGCCAACCTCGTTCTCGTCGCACGCCGCAAGGAACGCCTCGAGGCGTTGGCGCAGCGGCTCGAGAAGGAGCGTGGCATCCGCACCCGGGTCGTCGCCGCCGACCTCGCCGCACCCGCGGAGCGCATCGCTCTCGCGGAAGACCTCGCCGGCGCGGGGATCGAAGTCGACGTGCTCGTCAACAACGCCGGCTTCGGCGTCTACGGGCCCTTCGCCGAGGCCGAGTGGGAGCGCGAGGACCAGATGTTGCAGCTCAACGTGG
>CALJUJ010000083.1 GCA_937975525.1 uncultured bacterium | reverse complement strand
CCGGCTCGTGACCGAGCTCGGCGCCGGCGGAATGGGCACCGTGTACTACGCGGAGCACGCCGTCATCGGACGCCGCGCTGCCATCAAGGTCCTCGACCCCACGATGGCGCGCGACGCAGGCGTGGTGAGCCGGTTCTTCGCCGAAGCGCGCGCAGTCAACGCCATTCGCCACCCGAACATCGTCGACGTCGTCGATCTCGGGCAGGAGGGAGGGACCTTCTTCTTGGTCATGGAGCTGCTGACCGGAAAGACGCTCAAGACCATCTGGCAGGAGCAGGGGCGCCGACTGCCAGTCGAATACGTGATCAACGTGGCCCTCCGCGTGCTGGAGGTGCTCGAGGCCGCGCACGAATCGGAGATCGTTCACCGCGACGTCAAACCCGACAACATTTTTCAGCAGGAGGACGGAAGCATCAAGCTGCTGGACTTCGGTGTGGCCCGCTTGCGGGAGGGCGGCGATGACCGCACGCAGACCGGTTCGATGCTGGGCACGCCGGCCTTCATGTCCCCGGAGCAGGCGTTGGCGCATTGGGATCGCGTGGACGCGCGGAGCGACCTCTTCTCTCTGGGCGCGACGATGTGGACCCTGCTCACGGGACGTCTGGTGCAGTCGGCCCGGACGATCCCGGAGCTACTCATCGCGACTGCGACACGTCAAGCTCCGCCGTTCGCCTCGACCGCTTGCGACGCGCCGGAGGCGCTCTCCAAGGTCATCGATCGGGCGCTCGCCTTCGAGCCCGAGGACCGCTGGCAGACTGCGAAGCAAATGCGCACTGCGCTGCAGCGCGTGCTGGTGCCCAATCAGACCATCCGCCTCGAACTCACCCCGGACGAGCAGGCTCTGTTGCTCGCCGGCCCCAACTTCGAGCCGTCCAGCGCCGAGCCCACGACTCGTCCCACGCGTACTCAGAAGCTCGAGGAGCCTGCAGCCCCCAGCACACGCTCGAACGCGACGGTTCGGTTGGCGGCCGTCGCCACAAGGGAAGGGACCTCATCCGCGGCGCCGATTCCCAAGGAAACGCTCGTCAGCGCCGCGCCGCTCGTGTTCGACGCGCCTAGGAACAGCGACGTTACGCCGGTGAGGCTGCAGGAGCCGTGGCCCGTGAAGGCTCCTTCGGCGCGCCTGCACGCCATGGCGGCGACCGTCCACACCCGCCCGGGTCGCCATCTCCCTGCGATCGCCGTCGCGGCTGCGCTCGCCGGTACCATCGCCGGCGTGGCGTTCTACCTCTCGCGTGCGGTCCAGCCTCCGGCGGATACGGCGGGCACGGGCGTGCCTGTCATGGAGAGCGAGCCGCGGGCAACCGGCGAGCTCGTCCTCGCGCCGCCGGAGCCGACGAGTCCGACGGCGGAGCCAACCAGCTCGGCCGACCCACCAGTCAACTCGGCGGTCGCCCCGACGCCGACCGCGGAGGCGAGCGCGCCCGAACGACCGGTCGCTACAGGAGCGGGCTCTGCGACCACGCTGGCCGGCCCGCCGGTACCCGTCGCAACGGCACGGCCCCGAGCCCCAACGCCGCCCGTGCCCTCAGCCAAACCTACGCCCTCGAGTGGGAACTTCGGGGATCACTGAGCAGAGCTGGGAGCAAGTTCTCAGAACCCGAACTCTAGATGCACGGAGGATGCGGTCACGTTGAGGGTGGCGCTCGACGAACCCTGCGATGAGCCTACCGCGATGAGCGGTATGCCCACCGCGAGCCCTACGCCTCCAACGATGAACCCGGTGAGATTGAGGGCGTTCAGCGTGTCTGCCGCATCGAGCGCGTCCTGCGAACAACGCCCCGTCTCGCAGCCTTCGTCAAAGATCGCTTGCTGCTCGAGAACGAGCCCTCCGGTCACCGCCGCCACGACCAGTCCCGCCGCGCCGATGGCGGTGGAAGCGATGCCACCGTAGAGCAGCCCGTCGTCCACACCGGCAGGCTCTTCCTGGGCTCGTGGAATCCGCGGGGGTGTTCGAACCTCGTCCCTCGTTGCGTTCGTAGATCGCAGCTCGACACGCTGAGACTTCCCCGCTTCCGCTGAGACCTCCCGGCACTGTTCGCCTGCTTCGAAGCTGCAACAGACCTGGACGAGGCCGGGGAGTACGACGGTGTCCGTCGTGCGCTCGTCCCTGACGCGGCAACCGAGCGACCCAGGCGCATCCACGACGATCCGCGCCAGCCTGGCTAGAAGCCGCTTCTCGCGCTCTTCGACGGTCTGCCGGGATTGGGGCCCGAGCTCGCGGCCCAGCAGCTCTCGTGTGAGACTCAGCGCGACGAGCAGCTCCCCCTCCTTCTCTTTGCATTCCGCGTGCCGATTCAGGGCACCCCGATGCGTCGGATCGCGCTGGTGAGCCCTCGCATAGAGCAAGCATGCGGCGGCGAAGTCGTCACGCCCCCAGAGGGCATCCGCCTCGCCGAGCAGGTCGCCGACCTCTTGCGCGTTCGCGGGACGGGGGACGATGGCCAACGCCAGCCACAGGAAGACCGCAGGACGCACCATCATCGGAGAATACCTCAGGCCGCCACCAGCATACACAAGCTCGGGCTCGGCCGCTTCGGCGCCGCCCAGCGACGGTCCTCCTCGAGCTCCCAGGGGTCCCTCCGACGACCAACGCTGGGTCGTGACAAGGGCTGGAACTCGAGGCGGTACGTGCCCGTCTGCGCCACGGGCACGAGGAGCGGCGAGTCGACGGTGGGCGCTTCGCGCAAGAACCGCTCCAGCACCAGGTGTCCACGCGGATCCCTTACCCGCAACCAACCCGGGGTCGTCGTGAGATCCGCGTCGATGACCAAGCGAACGCGGCCCTCCGACGGACCGCGATCGATGCATCGAAAGCCCAGCTCCGAATCCCCGACCACCGTCACCTTGCGAACGATCGTGATGCTCATGAGGGCCTCTACGCCGCTGCGGAGCCGACCGTTTACCTTCCGCGCCGCCTTCGCCCGCCACGCCCCGGCTTCCGCTCGGCGCGCGTGCTCCTGGGCGCTGATCGCGGCGTCCTCTCGGATGCATCCGCCCCCGCCGGGTCGTCCTTTCCGGCCGCGATCGTCATCATGGCCTGCGCAATGGCAACGGCTACTTCTTTCTTCTTCGGCAGGTAGACGTCCAGATCGGGAGCGAACATGAAGCAGACCTCGAGCAACAAGCCTCCAGCGTTACAGAAACCGAGACTCGGATGCTGAGACTCCGCGGGGTGCTTGTAACCCACCGCACCCCGCAGCTTCAATCCGAGTACGTCTTTCACGCCGCGCGCAAGCCGCCTGCACCCCGCCTCCGTCCCGCGCCGACCGAAGCCTGCGCCTCCCGTCGCCCGCCCCT
>CALJUJ010000082.1 GCA_937975525.1 uncultured bacterium | reverse complement strand
TCGGCCAAAGCTCCATGTTCGGCGGGGCACGGCGGCGCGATCGCCGGTCCATCCATTGCCCATCGTCTCGGTTGCAGGAACTCGTAGCTTCATCCGGATGACTGCGTATTCGCCTCGGCAACCCGCACGAGCGACCTCGAGGGTGTGGGTGATGGCCGTCCTTGGTTGCTTGCCGCCACGGTTCCGGCCCGTATGAGGTTGTCGACGGCAGCCTCCATCGTCTGCATCCCAAGCTCCCGGCCCGCCGCCTGCACGTGCGCGCGGATCTGGTGCCCCTTCCCTTCGCGAATCAGGTTGCGCACGGCGGGCGTGGCAACGAGTACCTCGCAAGCGGCGACTCGGCCGGTGCCGTCACGCCGAGGGAGTAGACGTTGCGCGACGACGGCTTGCAGCACGGTTGCAACCTGCTGCCTCACGCGGCCCTGCTCGTCCGCGCCAAAGGCATCGACCAGCCGGTCGGCCGCATCGATCGCCGACGTACTGTGCAAGGTAGAGAGCACGAGATGTCCGGTCTCGGCCAACGTCAAACCCGCCCGCATGGTTTCGCGGTCCCGCAACTCTCCGACCAGGACCACGTCGGGATCCTGGCGAAGGACGTGCCGGAGCGCCGTGGCGAAATCAGGGACATCGCGGCCGACCTCGCGCTGACTCATGAGCGGCGGCAGCGGAGGGTGCACGAACTCGATCGGATCTTCGATGGTGACGATGTGGGCGTTGCGACGTTCGCGGATCTCGCCGATGAGTGCTGCGAGGGTCGTCGATTTGCCGCTGCCCGTCGCGCCCGTGATCAGTACGAGCCCGCCTTCGAGTCGCGCCAGCGAGCGACACGCTGCTGGCAAGCCCAACATCTCGAGGTGCGGTGGGCTTGACGGAACCAGGCGGAGAGCGGCCGCCAGCGTGTCCGCTTTTCGAAATACACTGGCTCGAATCCGGGTACCGTCGTCGAGTCCGACGGCGCACTCGCAATCGCTGGAGGGGCGACGAAGCCGCCCTAGGGCTAGTGCCTGATGGCAGAGGTCCTCGCATGCTTGCGCCGACAGGGTGGGGAGAGCGAGGGTTCGCAGCCGGCCGTCGATGCGCACGAGCGGGGCACATGCCGCAGCAAGGTGGAGGTCGCTGGCCGCCACGGCGGAGGCGGCTTCGAGGAGGCCCAGCAAGTCGCTGCCTGCGGAGGTCGACATGGGCAAAGCATGGTGCCGTGAAAGATCTATGTCAAGTAACTTACGCGGATTTCATTCGAGCTCGGCAGCGATTCGTGCCGCTTCGCTCAGGGGCGCGATTCCGGATTGCGCGCAGGCTCTGGCGGCGTCCGCCAGCGACTCATGGCGTTGCGACCGCGCATACTTCCGAAGCGCGTCGGCCGAAGCACCGCGGACGATCATTCGGCGCAGGGGCTCGCTCACCGGCATTACCTCAAAAACGCCCGTTCTGCCGCGCATGCCGGTGCCGCCGCATACGTTGCAGCCCTCGCCCCGGCAGTCGCGACAGGCCAAGCGAACCAATCGTTGCGCCACCACGGCACGCAGCGAAGCGGCGACCAGGAAGGGCGCGACACCCATGTCGACGAGCCGAGCGATGCTGGCAGCGGCGTCGCTCGCATGGAGTGTCGACAGGACGACGTGGCCGGTGAGAGCCGCGCGCACGCCGATCTCAGCCGTTTCGCGGTCGCGAATCTCTCCTACGAGGATGACGTCGGGGTCTTGCCGCAAGAAGGCGCGCAGGGCACGCGCGAACGTCAAGCCGATCTCGTCGTTTACCTGGACTTGGTTGACGCCGTCGACGCGGCGTTCGACCGGATCCTCGACCGTCAGGATGTTGCGCTTGCCGTCGTTGAGCTCCTCGACTGCTGCATACAGAGTCGTCGATTTTCCGCTTCCCGTGGGCCCGGCGACGATCGTCATTCCGGCGGACGACTGCAGCGCGCGGCGAAGTGCCTGCTCGTGCAGGGCGAGCATTCCGAGCGCGTCGAGTCCCCGATGCCGGGCCTCCTTGCGGAGCACGCGAAGGACGATCTTCTCACCCAGCACGGTGGGCAGCGACGATACCCGAATCTCGGCGGCGTCGGTGCCATCGCCCACGAACGAGAAGCGCCCGTCCTGCGGTAGGCGACGCTCGGCGATGTCGAGGCGCGCGATGACCTTGATTCGCGAGGCGACGACAGGCGCAGCGGCCGCGGGCATGAGCTCGATGTCACGAAGGACTCCATCGATCCGGGTCCGGACGGCCAGCGCGTCGCTGCGAGGCTCGAAGTGAATGTCGCTGGCACCGTTGCGTATTGCGCGCTTGACGAGCGAGTCCAGTCGCCGCACGAGATCGCTCTCGTTCGCATGGGGAGTACGTGCCGAGGCTGCTTGCGTCCGGGTGGGCATGTCTCCCACCGTAGACGCATGGATTAGCTATATAAAGATTAGGTTGACCCTCTTTGTCGGCGGATCGCCCTGTGGAGGGCGCGCCGCATGGGATCGAGCGGGGCCTCGATGCGGGTCCACATCGTGAAGGCGGCGGCTCCCTGATGCAGCAACATCGTCGAGCCGTCGATGCGCGGACGGCGCCCGCGTGCGGCAAGTGCGAGAAACGGGGTGCGCAGCTTCGGAATCATGTCGAAGTACAGGCAGTCGGGCGGCGACGAGCGAACATCGATGTCGGGAAAGCTCGTTTCCGAAAGACCGATCGACGTGCAGTTGATCACGACACTCGCATCGCCCAGAAAGCCCCGTCGCGCGAGCGACTCGAGACCGACGGCGGCGATCGGTACGGTCCCGGTGAAGCGCTCGGCGATGGCCTGGGCGCGGCTCCGGGTCCGATTGGCGACGTCGATGCGGGTGGCGCCCAAGTCCACGAGCGCTGCGACCGCAGCGCGGGCTGCGCCGCCAGCGCCGACGAGCACGACTCGGCGGCCAGCCACCTCGGCACGTGTTTCCTCGAGGGCACGACGAACGCCGACGATGTCCGTGTTCTCGCCGTGCCAGCCACGCTCGCTTGCGGTGACCGAGTTGACCGCCCCAGTTCGTTCGACCGAGGCGCCGCGCGACTCGAGGAGACCCACGACGGCTTCCTTGTGAGGCACGGTGACGTTGAAGCCGAGCAGGTTCAGCGCCGACATGCCGGACACGGCGCCAGCGAGGCTCTCGGAGCGCACGTGGAAAGCGACGTACAGGGCGTCCAGGCCGACGGCAGCGAACGCGGCGTTGTGCATCGCGGGCGAGAGCGAGTGGCTCACGGGGTCGCCGATGACCGCCGCGATGCGCGTCTGCCCCGACACCATCTCGCCTGCCCGCGCCACTTGCCGCGTGCGCCCCTGGGCCTATCGTTTCCCGAGCGCTGCGTGCGCCGCGGCGAGGCGTGCGATCGGGATGCGAAACGGCGAACAGGAGACGTAGTCCAGACCGATCTCGTCGCAGAAGATCACCGAAGACGGATCGCCGCCGTGCTCGCCGCAAATTCCGAGCTTGAGGTTGCGCTTCGCGCCGCGGCCACGTTCGACCGCCCACCGCATCAGCTGGCCAACTCCTCCCTGGTCGATCGATTCGAACGGGTCGCGCGCGTAGATCTCCAAGTCGCTGACGTAGGGCGCTAGGAAGCGACCGGCGTCGTCGCGGGACACGCCAAGGGTCGTTTGCGTAAGGTCATTGGTCCCAAAGGAGAAGAAGTCGGCCACGTTGGCGATCTCGTCGGCGGTGATGGCGCCGCGCGGGATCTCGATCATCGTTCCGACCAGGTAGCGCAACTTGACGCCAGTCTCGGCGCGCACGGCGTCGGCGATGGCGCGCACGAGCCGCGTCTGGATGACGAGCTCCTTGACGTGCCCGACGAGTGGAATCATCACCTCGGGCGTTGCGGTGATGCCGCGCTTGACCGCCTTCGCCGCTCCCTCGAAGACGGCTCGGGCCTGCATTTCGGTAATCTCGGGGTAGATCAGGCCCAATCGACAGCCGCGGAAGCCGAGCATGGGATTGAACTCGTGCAGCGCCTCGATACGCTCGCGGATGCGCGCCACGGGCACGCCCATCTGGCTCGCCACCTCCTGCTGTCCCTTGGCGTCGTGCGGCAGGAACTCGTGCAGGGGCGGGTCGATCATTCGGATCGTCACGGGGCGTCCACCCATGACTCGAAAGATCTCGTAGAAGTCGTTTCGCTGGAGGGGCAGCAGCTTGGCCAGGGCATTGCGGCGCTCGTCTGGCGTTTCCGCGAGAATCATCTCGCGCATGGGCTCGATCTTTCCCTCGCCGAAGAACATGTGCTCGGTACGGCAAAGGCCGACGCCCTCGGCGCCGAACGCGATCGCGTTCGAGCATTGGTCGGGCTGGTCGGCGTTGGCACGGACGCGGAGCTTGCGGGCTTTGTCGGCCCAGGCCATCAATCGAGCGTATTGCTGGAAGGCCGACGACTTGCTCGGCTTGAGCGACTTGTCGATCAGCACGCGCACGACCTCGCTCGGTTCGGTGCGCATCTGGCCCGGGAAGACCTCGCCGGTCGAGCCATCGATGGAAATGTGCTCGCCTTCCTTGATCGTATGCGTCTTGCCGGCCACCTCCACGCGGATCGTACGCTTGCGGTAGTCGATCTGCAGCGCCTCGCAGCCGGCAACGCAGACCTTGCCCATCTGGCGCGCGACCAGCGCCGCGTGGCTCGTCATGCCGCCGCGCGCGGTGAGAATCCCCTGCGCGGCCGCCATTCCGCCGATATCCTCTGGGGACGTCTCGACGCGCACGAGGATGACGTCGTCGCCCTTCTTGGCCATTGCCACGGCGTCATCGGCATGAAAGGCGACCTTGCCGGTCGCCGCCCCGGGGCCGGCGTTGAGCCCCTTGGCGATGGGTGTGGCTGCGGCCTTTTCCTTGGCGACGAAGGTCGGACGCAACAACTGGTTGAGCTGGTCCGGTTTCACCCGGAGCAGACCTTCCTTCCAAGGGATGAGCTTTTCCTCGACCATGTCCAACGCGATGCGGATCGCGGCGGCGCCGGTGCGCTTGCCGACGCGGCACTGCAACATGTACAGCCGCCCGGCCTCGATCGTGAACTCGACGTCCTGCATGTCGCGATAGTGGCGCTCGAGCTTCGTGCGAATCTCGAGAAGTTGGTCGTAGCTCGCCGCGTCGAACTTGCGCAGCTGGGCGATGTCGAGCGGCGTCCTGATCCCGGCAACGACGTCCTCGCCCTGGGCGTTCATCAAGAACTCGCCGTAGAAGCGATTCTCTCCGGTGGCCGGGTCGCGCGTGAAGGCGACGCCGGTGCCGCTATCGTCGCCGAGGTTACCGAACACCATGGTCTGGACGTTCACCGCCGTCCCCCAGTCCTCGGGGATGTCGTTGAGCTTGCGGTACACGATCGCCCGCTCGGTGTGCCAGGATCCGAAGACGGCGCCGATCGCGCCCCAGAGCTGCTCCTCGGGCTTCTCCGGGAAACGGCGCCCGGTGCTCGCGAAGATCGCCTCCTTGAACTCCGCGACCAACTCTTCGAGATCGTCGGCCGTCAATTCGGTGTCCTGCGTCACCTTGCGCTTGCGCTTCTTGCGCTCGATCAGCTCTTCGAACGGGTCGCTCTCGTCCTTGGATTCCGGCTTCATGCCGAGAACCACGTCGCCGTACATCTGGACGAAGCGGCGATAGGAATCGAACGCGAAACGTCGATTGCCGGACATCTCGATGAGTCCCTCGACGGTCGCGTCGTTGAGGCCGAGATTGAGAACGGTGTCCATCATGCCGGGCATCGACACGCGGGCGCCACTGCGCACCGAAACCAGCAGGGGGTTGGTCGCATCGCCGAAGCGGCGGCCGACCTGCTTCTCGATGCGCGCGAGCTGGCTCGCCACCTCTTGGCGCAGCGTCGGCGGGTACTTCCGGCCGTGCTCGTAGAAGTACGTGCAGACATCCGTCGAAATCG
>CALJUJ010000081.1 GCA_937975525.1 uncultured bacterium | reverse complement strand
TCGACGATGCCGCCGTTCGGCAGGAGCAGGAGCGAGTATTGTGCCCGCCCGTCGACCAGAGCACCGACGTCGTTGGCGGTCAGATGTTGCGCGGCGGCGATCGCGTGCGGTCCGCGCAGCTCGATTTCGCCCATGTGGCTGACGTCGAAGAGGCCGGCGGCACCGCGTACCGCGGCGTGCTCCGCCAGGATGCCGTCATACTGGACCGGCATCTCCCAGCCGCCGAAGTCGACGAAGCGGGCTCCCAGAGCGCGGTGCGCCTCCCAGAGCGGAGTGCGCTTCACCGTGCCCGGGCTCCCGGGGGTCGTGGCTGCGGGCGGGTCACGGGCCGATCCCACGTGCCGCTTCGAGCGTGTTGCGCATCAGCATCGCGACGGTCATCGGTCCGACACCGCCCGGGACGGGGGTGATGTGCGCGGCTCGCGGCTCGGCGGGCCCGAACTCGACGTCGCCGACAAGCTTGCCGCCGGCAACACGGTTGATGCCGACGTCGATCACGATGCTCTGCGGCCGGATCCAGCCGCCGCGGATCACCTCGGGCTTGCCGATCGCGGCGACGACGACGTCGGCTCGACCGATCTCGGCGGCGAGGTCGCGCGTGCGCGAGTGGCAGATGGTGACGGTCGCATGGCGCTCGAGCAGCAGGAAGGACACGGGTTTTCCGACCAGCAGGCTGCGCCCCGCGACGACGGCGTGAGCACCGCGCAGATCGATTCCCGTTTGATCGATCAGATGCATCACCCCCAAGGGGGTGCACGGACGCAGCCCGGGGCGACCCTGCACCAGCCGCGCCTGGCTCAGCGGGTGGAGGCCATCGACGTCCTTGGCGGGAGCGATGGCCTCGATGATCGTGTTGGCGTCGAGGTGTGCCGGCAGCGGCAGCTGAACCAGAATCCCGTGCACTTCGCTGCGGTCGTTGAGCGAGGCGACGACGGCGAGCAACTCCTCCTGGCTCGTCGAGCTCGGCAGCTCGTTGCCGTACGAGGCGATGCCGGCTTCGGCGCAGGCGCGATGCTTGCTGCGCACGTACGTCGCCGAAGCGGCGTCGTCGCCGACGAGCACGGTCGCCAGGCCGGGCGTGATGCCCGTCGTGGCGTGAAACGCCTCGACCTCCGCCTTCACCTCGGCCCGGAGAGCCCGCGCCGCCGCCTTGCCGTCGATGATCTGCCCCACCGCGCCCGGATACTGAATGCGGGTGGCGATGGCAAACGGGCGGGTTGCCGCGCCGCCGGGGTTCTGGAAAGTGAACGTGCGGTTCGTGGTCGAGAGAGGAGTCCGCATGATCATCGGCGTCCCCAAGGAGATCAAGGAGGAGGAGGCGCGCGTCGCGGTGACGCCGACGGGCGTCGCGACGCTCGTCGCCCACGGTCACCGAGTCCTGATCGAGCGCGGCGCGGGCGCCGAAAGCGGTCTCCTCGACGCCGCCTACCGCGAGGCCGGGGCGGAGATCGTGCGCTCGGCGCGATCCGTCTGGGAACGCGCCGATATGGTCGTCAAGGTGAAGGAGCCCTTGCCGGCGGAGTATCGCCATTTGCGCGAAGATCTCGTGTTGTTCACCTATCTGCACCTCGCCGCTAGCGAGTCGCTCACCCGCAAGCTCGTCGCCAAGCGGGTCGCAGCGATCGCCTACGAGACCATCGCCCTCGACGACGGGTCGCTACCCCTGCTCGCACCGATGAGCGAGGTCGCCGGCCGCCTCGCGGTCCAGGTCGGCGCCTGGTGCCTGCAGGCGCCCAACGGGGGCGAAGGCATCCTCCTCGGCGGCGTTTCGGGCGTGCGGCCCGCCAACGTCGTCGTGCTCGGGGCCGGTATCGCCGGCGCGAATGCGTGCCAGATGGCGGTGGGGCTCGGCGCTCGGGTCAGCGTCGTCGACATCAACCCGGCGAAACTGCGCTACGTCCGCGACGTCCTCGGCGGCCACGTCACGACGCTGATGTCCAACCGGGCGAACATCGAAGAGGAGGTCGCCGACGCCGACCTCGTCATCGGCTCGGTGCTCGTCGCCGGCGCCAAGGCCCCGCATCTGGTGACACGTGCGATGGTGCGCGGCATGCGCAAGGGGTCGGCGGTGGTCGACATCTCGATCGACCAGGGGGGCTGCATCGCGACGTCGCGGCCGACCCTCCTGCACCATCCGACGTTCGTCGAGCACGGCGTGGTGCACTACTGCGTCACCAACATGCCCGCCATCGTGCCGCGCACGTCGACGTTCGCTTTGACGAGCTCGACCTTTTCCTACGTGCTCGAGCTCGCCGAACGGGGGCTCGCGGGCGCCTTGGGCGCGAATCGAGCTCTGCGCCGCGGCGTCAACGTGCTGCGCGGCGAGGTGACCCACGCCGGTGTGGCGGATGCCTTCGGTCTCGCGCACACACCGATCGAGCAGGCCATCTGATCTCTCCACCGCCCAGGGCCGTCGGTGTCGAGCCGCTCTCAGGGGTGATAGTCGCCGTACAGGGCCGGTAGGAAGCTCGCCAGGTGGGCCATCTCGGCGGCGCAATGAACCAACAGGTCACGCCCGAGATCGGGCACGAAGGCTTGCGCTGCCCTGCTGCTGCGGCCGAGCACGTAACGATTGAAAGGATGGTCGGCGCCGAGGGAGCGCCAGGCGACGTCGCCGATCCAGAAGCGACTGCGCATCTCGCAGCCGTCCGCGGTGCTACGGATCAGGTGGATGAGGTGGCCGGCGTCGATGCCTGGAGATACGAAGCCGGTGCGGGCGCAGACGGCCGTGCCGACCGGCGCCGCCGCGAGCTTCCTGCGATCGAAGTAATCGCCGGCGTCACGAAAGGCGATCACCAGGTCGTAGCGCCGGTCGCCGAGATACTCGGTCACGGTCGATGGGTTGCCGATGTAGCGTTCGCGGTCCGCGAGACCGCCGACGTCCGCGAGCGGCTTCTCCATCCGCACGTCGACGTGCGCGCGCGGATGCCACAGCTTGTAGCGTTGTGCCTCGTCGCCGTGCCAGCCGAACCACCAGTCGATCATCGCCGCGGTCACGTTCGGCATCGGCGTCCGCACGGCGACGAAGATCTGCCCGTCGGCCAGCCGTGTCCAGCCGGTTTCGAGGTCGAGATCCCCCGGCGCGAGCAGCCGGTCGGCCTCGTCCACCGGGAAGCCCAGCTCCGGCGCCTGCGGCCCGAGCGCCAGCGCCGCCCGGATCGGCTCCGCGAGCGGCGCCATCGTCGGGTTCCAGTGCCGCGCGTACGGCTTGCCGTCCAACTCGCCCGGTCGGATGCCGAGATGTGCCATCGCCGTGCGCGGCCGAAGCCACAGCGTGCTTCGGCCGCGGGAGTCCTAAGGCCTCGTCACGGGCCGCGCACCGCACGCACGTGGCGGGTGACGGTCTTCGCCTGCGGCTCCATGATGCCGTGCTCGAAGATCACCACCCATGCCTGGGTCGTCGAGGCCTCGCGCGTCGTCGACGTCCAATGCGGCGTGTCGACCGTGCAGCTGCAGTCCTTCACGTTGCAGCCGAGGACGCAGTTGTCGTTGAACGCGGAGCTGATCGCCGGGCTGGCGTTGCCGATGTTGACGATCGAGTGCATCTCGTGGCGATTCGGCATGCGCCAGTCCTGGAAGCCGGCGTGGCCGCAGAGGCCGTTGCCGATGCCGACGCAGTCCGCATCGGTCGTGCAGGACGTCATCAATGCGAGGTCGTTCGCGAAGGCGGGCATGCTCTCGAAGTCGTCGCAGGTGAAATTCATGCGATCGAGGTGCACGGCGAACGCGTCGTTCCAGTTGAACAACAGATTCTGGTCGTGCATGCCGCCGTCGTCGCCGTACTTCTCCCACGTCAGGCCGGTGTTGCCGTCGGTGACGGTGCCGTCGCCGTTGTCGGTGTAGGCGAAGTCGGGGCCGATCTCGAGATCGCCGTCGTCGTCGTTCTGGTAGGTGACCGTCTGGCCGGTCTTCGGGAACGTGCCGCTGAAGCACGACGAGAGGTTGAAGGCACAATTGCCGAGGCAGGTGAGGTCGCCGCCGTTGGCGAAGCCGAGGCTGATGCAGCTCTCGCCGTCGAGGTCGACGCCGTCACATTGCTCGTCGACGTCGACCACCCCGTTGCCGCAGTCGGTGATGCCTGGGCCGCAATTGAGGTCCATTTCGAGATCGTCGTTGCCGTCGAGAGCATTCTCGAGGTCGCTCAGGACCTGCGCCGCGTCGAGGTACTTCTGGTCGGGGCCGAGGGCGAGGATCTCGGCCTCGATCAGCGGCAGCCATTCGAGGATCCGCGGGAACTGCGTGCCGACCTGCATGCGTGCCTGGCACTCGGCCGCCCGCAACTGGCACTCGATCCAGTCGTCGACGGAGTCGAAGGTTCCGTCGCCGCCGAAGCTGATGCAGTAGGCCTCGAGGTTCGCGGCTTCGATGCCTTCGGCGACGCCGCTCGGGGTCAGGCTGAGCACCTGATTCTCCGTATGCGCGTTGAGCGCCGGCTCGCAGCGCTTGTCGATGCGGGAGCGCGTCTTCGCCTCCAGCGTCTTCGTCGGCTTTTCGGTGTTGATGATCTTGCGGAGCTGCGACGAGCACGAACGGGCGGCGCCCGACACGTCCACTTCGTTGTCCTTGATCAGCTCTTTGGAGACCTTCTGGAAGCACTTGGCGAGAGTCTTCACCAGCGTCGCTTCGTGCTTGGCGGTCCGCTTGCTGGCCTCCTTGTGGCACCGCTCGAGGCTGCGCTCGGCCTGGCCGGCGGCCGGGGCGGCGCTGGCGACGAGGGCCGCGGCGAGAGTCAGGACGAGGGCCGAGAGCTTCATCGATGCGTTCCTTTCCACCAGCCTCATCAGAAGCCTCCCGCGCGCACCGCGCGCACGAACTGGGTCGTGAACTTGCCGTCGAAGTTGGTGTCGCCTTCGCCGAAGTCGACGTACCAGGCCTGGGTGTCGCCGGCGACGTAGGTCGATGACGACCAGTACTTGGCCACCGCCGTGCTGCGGGTGCAGCTGCAGCTCGTGACGTCGCAGGAGCCGCTGCAGGAGTCGTCGAACTCGCTGGGCACCGCCGGTGTCGACGCGCCGAGGTTGACGATCGTCTGTAGCTCGGTGCGGTTGGGCATCCGCCAGTCGCGGTAGCCCGCATGGCCGCACAACTCGTTGCCGATGCCCGTGCAGTCGGCGTCGGCCGTGCACGGCGTCGATTCGTCGCCGTCGCAGGTCGCGTTCATCTGGTCGAGGAATACGTCGAAGGAGTTGGTCCACGTGTACTGTCCGTCGCGGTCGTGCAACCCGCCGGCGTTGTCCTTGACCTCCCACATCAAGCCGGAATTGGTATCG
Organism: uncultured bacterium; assembly: GCA_937975525.1. Classification (GTDB taxonomy): domain Bacteria; phylum Desulfobacterota; class Binatia; order HRBIN30; family HRBIN30; genus CALJUJ01. Next base: position 1,889 of record CALJUJ010000081.1, on the reverse strand, counting down.
GAGATCGTGCCATCGCCGTTGTTGGTCAGGTTGAACGCGGCGCCGAGCTCGAGATCGCCGTCGTCGCCGGCGAGGTAGGAAACGGTTTGGCCGGTCGCCGGGAAGGCGCCGGGAATGCAGCCGCTGAAGTCGTAGTAGCACGCGGCGTCGCAGGCGAGCGTGCCGCCCTTGAAGCCGAGAGTCGCGCAGGTGGCTCCGTCGAGGTCGGCGCCGTCGCACTGGTCGGTGCCGTTGGCGATGGCGTCGCCGCAGCTGTCCACCCCGGGCCCGCAGTTGATCGTCGGCGAGCCGTTGCCGAGGATGTCGATCGCGTCCTGGATCTCGTCGAGCGCGGTCACGGCGTCCGTGTAGCGGTCGCCGAGGGCGACGATCTCCGGCTCGATGGCGACGAGCCACTCCACGGCGCGCGGAACCTGCGTCACTACTGCGGAGTCGGCGTTGCAGTCGGCCACGGCGAAGGCGCAGTCGAGCCACTCGTCGATCGAGTCGAGCGAGCCGTCGGCGTAGGCGGGCACGCTGTTGGGATCGAAATCGAAGTACGAGCACCAGGTGTCGAGGTTCTTCGCCTCGATGCCCTGCGGCACCATCGGTGGCACGAGGTCGAGAACCTGTGCCGCCGTGTGGTCGATCTTGGGGTTGGAGCCTGGATCACAGCGCTTCAGGATCTTCGCGCGCGTCTTCTCCCGCAGCGTCTTGTCCGGCTTCGAGGCGCTCGCCAGCTTGCGCAGCTGCGCGCCACAGGCGCGGGCGGCGTCGGCGATCGGATCATTCGACTTGATGAGCTCGCGGGCGACCTTCGCGAGGCAGTTGCCGAGGACCTTCTCCTTCGCGGCTACATATTTGCCGAGGCGATTCGAGATCTCCTTCTGGCACTTCTCCAGGGAGCGGTTCGCCTGGGCGAACGCTGGCGTCGCGCAGGCGAATACACCCGCCATGGCGACAAAGATCCAACGGCGATGACCCATGAATGTCCTCCGTGATGCCGGCTGAAATACCGCCAGGATTGGAGTTGTCGCGGGGAATTGTCAATTCGAAAGTTTCGCGGCGGTCGACCCTGCGGTCGCGCACGGCCCTCCCGGACCGTCGACCGTCCGCGGACCTGCCCGCGCCGGCGCGATCGTGCTACCGTCGTCGCGATGTCACTCGACAACGTGCGCGTCGTGCTGATGCGGCCCCAGGGATCGGCGAATGTGGGCGCGGTGGCGCGGGCGATGAAGAACATGGGGCTCCGCCATCTCGTTCTCGTCGAGCCACGGCTTCCCGACGATGGCTGGGCGGCGGCGATGGCCGTCCACGCCGGCGACGTTCTCGCGTCCGCACGCCACGTCGCTTCCCTGGACGAGGCCGTCGCCGATTGTGGCCTGGTGGCGGCCACCGCCGCGCGACCAGGCCCATTCCGGGGGCAGGTGGGGACGCCGCGCGGCACGGCTGCGGAGATCGTCGCCGTGGCACAAGCCGAGCGGGTCGCGTGGGTCTTCGGTCCCGAGGACCACGGCCTCTCGAACGACGACCTGAAGGCGTGCCAGCGGCTGCTCACGATTCCGACCGCCGCCGAGTACGCCTCGCTCAACCTCGCCCAGGCCGTGTTGCTGTGCGCCTACGAGCTGTGGCTGGCCGCCGACGCCGGCGCCGCGGCAAAGGTCGAAACGGCCTCGACGGTGCCCCCGGCCGCGGCGGGCGAGGTCGCTGCGATGCTCGAACATCTGGAGCGCTCACTGCTCGCCGCGGGATTCCTCAACCCGCAGAATCCCGATGGCGTCATGTACGTGTTTCGTCGCATCTTCGCGCGCGCCGGCCTCGACGAGCACGATGTGCGTGTCCTGCGCGGCATGGCGCGCCAGGTCGACTGGCTGGCGCGCGCCGCCGGGGGCTGAATCGACGTGGGAGTG
>CALJUJ010000080.1 GCA_937975525.1 uncultured bacterium | reverse complement strand
GTCGAGGATCGCCTGCCAACGTGCATCGTCGAGGCTGGGGGCGGAACGGCGACGCCTGGCTGGGGTGGCTTTTGCCTTCTTCATGACGGATCGGTGGGCACCTCTTTGCGAGGCCGTGTTCTCGCGAATTGAACACCAACCAGGTGGCGAACGGAGGTCGACTCGTGCCATTCTCGGAAATCGGAATCAGCGGATCCGGGCCGTCGCGAACTGCTGCGTAGGCGCGCGCTGGCATCGGAATTGGAGCACAATTCGATCATGGCAAACCACACCCTCCAGCGCCTCTGTGTCGGCACCAACTTCGGGCCTGAATCCGAAGCCGCCATCGCGACCGCGGCAGCCCTGGCGCAGACCTACGCGGCGCACGTCGATCTCATCAGCGTCGTCCAGCCACCGTCCTTCTATGCCAAGGTCCTCAGTCCGATCCAGAGCCGCCTTGAGGACGTCGACGCTGTCGTCGAGCGCGTGCGCCAGCGGCTCGACGGGGTGGCCAGGCAAGGACCTCTCGAGCACCTGGCGGTCGTTGCGCAGGTGCGCGTCGGAACGCCGTTTGCCGAGATCATCGCGCATGTCCGCCAGCAACAGGATGATCTGGTGGTGGTCGGCACGAAATCGACCGGCGGGCTGTCTGCCTTGTTGCTCGGGCGCACCGCGGAGCGGGTCCTGCGCAAGTCTCCGGTTCCGGTGTTGGTCGCCAAGAAGCCACTCCCCGAGCAACCGGGCGTGATCGTCGCTCCCGTCGATTTCTCGCCCGCTGGTTTGCCGGCGCTGCGGCAAGCGGTTGCACTGGCGCGTCAGTGGGGCGCCAAGCTGGTGTTGGTGCACGCGATCGAGCCGGCGGCGGAGGTGTACGGTTGGGGCGCCGAGCTCGCCGGGGGCGACGTCTACCTGGTCGAGCCCGAAGCCCTCGACCCGGAATGGAAGGAGTTGGTCGCGGGGCTCGACCTGGGTCGGGTCCAGTGGTCGCAAGAGACGCGACGCGGCTATGCGGTACAGACCGTGTGCGAAGTGGCGGCGGAGGTCGGCGCGGACCTGATCGTCATCGGCACCCACGGCCGCTCGGCACTTCCGCATGCACTGCTCGGTAGCGTCGCCGAAGGCGTGACGCGTTCGGCGGGTTGCAACACGCTGACGGTTCGCCCCGACGCCTTCACCTTCGAGCTTCCCTGAGGCCGTTGCCGGTGGCGAATCGGCTGGCGGAGATCGTCGCGGCCTTTTCGGATCCGAGCTTCTTCGGCTCGACGGCAGGTCCGGTCGCAGTCGTCCAGACACACATCTCCTGGGTTTTTCTGCTCGAACGGGAGGTCTACAAACTCAAGAAGCCGGTACGGTTTGCGTTTCTCGATTTTCGGGATCTGGAGAGGCGCCGACACTTCTGTCGCGAGGAAGTGAGACTGAATCGGCGGCTTGCGGCTGATGTCTACCTGGGAGTCGTTGGCATTCGTCCGACGGCCGATGGCTTCGAGCTGGTCGACGAAGATGCGGAGGGTATCTGCGAGGTCGCCGTCCACATGCGTCGCCTCCCCGAGTCGAGCATGCTACCGGAGCTCCTCGACCGCGGCGCCGTCGACGATGCCTTGATCGCACGCCTGGTTGCACGTCTCGTCGCATTCCATGCCGAGGCTGACGATGGCCCTGAGGTCCGCGCGGCAGGCGATCCCGAGCGCGTGCTCGCGCAGATGGAGAACGACTTCGCCGAGACCAGTCGATTTCACGGCAAGACGATCGCGGCCGACGACGACGCCCATCTCCAGAGCTTCTGTCGGCGGGAAATCGCTCGCCGCGCCGATCTGCTGCGGGCGCGCTGTCGGCAGGGCAGGGTACGCGACGGCCATGGGGACCTGCACGCGGAGCATGTGTGCGTCCGCAGCGAGGCCGATGGCGGGCTGGCCATCTTCGATTGCATCGAGTTCGAGCCGGAGTTTCGCCGTCGCGACGTCGCCGGCGAGATCGCCTTCCTGGCGATGGATTTCGAGTTCCGCGGCCACCCGGGGCTGGCTGCGAAGCTCGTCGCGGAGTACGCATCGCAGGCCGACGACGAGCGCTTGCCCGAGCTCATCCCGCTGTTCGCCTGCCACCGTGCGTACATCCGCGGCAAGGTCGACTCACTGAAGAGCGAGGAGGACGAAGTCGAGTCGCGCGAGCGCGCCGCGGCGGCGCGAAGTGCACGACGGCATTTCGCGCTGGCTCGTCGCTATACATGGCGAGCGCGACCGGTGTTGGTCGTCGTCGGTGGCCTCAGTGGAACGGGGAAATCGAGCCTGGCGCGGGAGCTGGCCGACCGCACCGGTTGGAGTCACCACAGTTCCGACCGTATCCGCAAGGAGATCGCGGGTATCGAAGCGACCAGCCGCGTCGGCGCCGGAGACGAAGCGGGTCTCTATTCACGCGACATGCACGCTCGGACCTACGACGAGCTGCACCACCGCGCCCGTGTCGACCTGCAAGAAGGACACGGCGCGATCCTCGACGCCACGTTTCTTCGGCGTCGAGACCGCGAGCGGGCAGCGAAGGATGCCGAACGCATGGGAGCGCTGTACGTGTTCGTCGAATGCGTCGCCCCGGAGGCGATCACCGTCGAACGACTGCGGGCGCGAGCGGCCGCGGACGATGATCCCTCCGACGCCGACGAAGCAGTGTTTCGGCGACAATGCGAAATGTACGAACGGCCGGACGCAAATGAGAGCCTGACCGCGATTCGCGCGGACATGAGCCTGGCCCTCGAACGGGTCAGCCGCATCGTCGAAAACAAACTCGCCGGGCGGCTAAGGCGCTAGCCGGTCGGCAAGGCCGTGGATCTGCTCAGAAGCCGATACGCCGCATGACGAAACGAGGAAGCATGCGGATGACGAGCATCACCCACCGCCAGATCGGCGGCGCGTAGACGACGGGCTTGCCCTTCTCGATCGCCGCGAGGACGGTCTGCGCGACGTCGTCGGGCTCGCCCGCAAACGGCGGAGGTTGCAAGCCCGCGGTCATGCCCGTCTTGACGAACCCCGGCTTGACCAGAACCGTACGCAGGCCATCGGCAGGGTAGCGGTGGTCGAGCCCGCTCAGGTAGTACGAGAGCCCGGCTTTCGTAGTGCGGTACAGGATCGTTGGTTTGCGGGCGCGGTCGCCAGCGACCGAGCTGAACACGCACAGCGTGCCGCCGCCGGCGGCCAGGAGCCGGCGACGGGCCTGCTCGCAGAACACGATCGTGTTCGTGAAGTTGACGTCGAGCATCCTCTGCAGTCGCTCGGGATCGGCCTCCAACTCCTCCTGCGTGCCGAACAACCCGGCGGTCACGACGACGGTGTCGAAATGACCCATCGCCTCTTGAGCGGAATCGAGTGCCGCGCCGAACGTGCTCGGATCGCTCAAGTCACAGTAGGCGACCGCGACACGACGGGTGCCGTGCGCCTCGAGGTCGGCAGCGCTGCGCTGTAGATCCTCGAGATCTCGTCCGAGAAGGGCGATCTCGGCGTTGCGCCCGGCGAGGGCGCGCGCGAGCGCCCGCCCCATTCCTTTGGTGGCTCCGAGAATGACGACCTTCACGGTGGATCTCCCAACAATCGAACCGACTGCGCACTGCGCAGGCGGCGCTCCGGGTCCCATCGGCGGCGGACCTCGAGAAAGGCGTCGAGGCGGGGCTCCATGGCCCGATAGTGCTCGGCGCGGGTGAATGCGTCCTTGGCGAGGTAGATGCGGCCGCGCTCGGCGATCACGACCTCGTTCAGGGCGTCGACGATTGCCTGCGTGCGCCCGTCTACGGGGAGGTCGAGTGCGTACGAGACGCCGGCCTTCGGGAACGACAGCATCCCCTTGCCCTCGGGACCGCAGTCCTTGATCACGCACAGATAGACGGGTGCCTTCTCGCGGCGGAGCACCTCGAGGAGCCGCAGGTGACCATCGAGGCCGGAGTCCTTCGGCAGCACACATTGGTACTGTGTGAAGCCACGTGGGCCGTAGAAGCGATTCCAGAAGAGCAGCGTGTCGAGGGGGTAGAAGAACGACTCCGGGTGGATGATGCCGCGTGCTGCCCGGCGTTGGTTGGCGAAGTAGTTGACGCGATTGAGCAGCGCGAGCATCCACGGTTGCAGCAGCCAGCTCGGAAAGATCGGCGGCACGGTGATCGGCTTGCGGAACCGCGGTGGCTCGGTGGGTGCTTCGTGAGGCTCGGCCCAGCGCCCGCTCATGACGATGCCGCGGCCCATGGAGGGACCCCGGAGCAGGAGGTCCGACCATGTCACGGTCATCGGCCAGCGAGCGCCGTCCTCCGCCAGCTTGCCGAGCAAGTCCTCGAGCGATTCGCAGGCGTGATTCTCCTGCCAGATCCACGGGCTCGGAATCCGCTTCATTCGAAACGTGACCTCGAGGATGTGCCCCGTCAGCCCCATGCCCCCGATCGTCGCTCGGAACAACTCGGGCTCGACCTCGTCCGAGCATTCGACGATCCGACCGTCGGCGACGCGCAGGCGCAAGGACGCTACATGCTCGCCGAAGCAGACGTCGACGTTGTGCATCTTGCCGTGTACGTCGCCCGCAACCATGCCTCCCAG
>CALJUJ010000079.1 GCA_937975525.1 uncultured bacterium | reverse complement strand
CTCGTATGGAAAGGTTGTGCACCGACGACCGTGGCGAGCATGGCGACGACGACCGGGCACCATCCGGCAATCCGAGTCATTCGCATCCTGCTCCGCGCACGGCCACGCTTCCCCACCCTTCCAGAAGCTCCGCCAGGGCGCGGAGCTCGGCATGGCTGCGCAGGCAAGCCACCGGACCTTCGATCTCGACGTGTGTTGCGGGCGGCCGCGCCTCGGCGACGGTGAACGTCAATGAGAACTCCGGGCGCGCTCCCACGGGTGCACAAGGTCGCGCATCGCGGTGGGCCAGTCCTTCGACTCCTCGGAGAGACTCCAGCAATCGAACCTCGTCCATGCCTTCGATATGGGTGGAGCACTTCCCCCCGTCGCGCCGGCGGACCGTCAATCGCTGCTGCCGGCTGTCATGCGCGAGGACGGTGAAGCGACGATCGGGGACCGCATCGTCGAAGCGAAGCTGGATCTCGAATTCGGGCAGCCGAGCGTATGCCTCCTGCAGCGCCTCGCTCTGCTGTCGGTGGGCAACTACGTACGCCCATCCGACCAGAGCGAGCGACAGGAGACCGAGCCCACCGATCGGCAAGAGAGCCAGCCGAGCGAATCTTTCCGACCAACGCCCGGAGAGGACCCACAAGATCACTGCCGCACCGACACCCGCCACCAGTCCGTAGCCGAGCGCGATGGCCGGACCTGCGAGGCCACTGCCGGCGGGGACGAGAAATCGTCCGGCTGCCAACGCTCCGATCAAACTGCCGACGAGGAAGGTCGCCGCCGCGAGGAGTATACGAACGAGCACGGGTGGAATCAGAGGCTGCCGTTGCCGAAATCGACGTCGGTCAGCAGTTCGCCTCCGGCGTAGATCGCCAGCGCCTCCTGGGCCGCGTCGGCGATCTCCTCGTCATCCGCCGCCTCCAGGCGCGCCAGAATCGGAAACGCGGCTCCCGCGCGAATGCCCGGGCACGCCTCGATGGCGGCGAGCCGCAGAGAGCGATCGACCGACGGCGCGACGAGCAGGTTCTCGACGACCGGCCACGCCGCTTCGATCCCCTTGTTGCCCGCAGCCAGAATCGCCTCGCGCAGGACTCGGACATCCTCCGATCCGAGCGCCTCGACGACCTCGTCCTCGAACGCGTCCACGAACCGCATGCAGAAGACGGCCGTGAGGCGCCAATCCGAGTTTCCCTGGTGGTAGGCGCCGCGCACGGCTTCGCGATGCCAATCTTCAGGTGCGCGCACCGCAGCCTCGAGCACGCTCCGCCGAAGCTTGTCCGGGGAATCCGCATCCATGTAGATCTTGCGCAACCCCCGACGTAGCTCGGCGAAGACCTCCTCGGAGATCACGGTCTCGTCGGGCATCTCGTCATCGAGCGAATCTGCGTCCTCGAGGGCTGGTCCGAGCGAGATCGCCGCCGTGCACCGCAGGTCCTCTTCCGCCGACCGGTTCGCGGCGATGCCGAGGAGGGCACGGGCGATGTGGTCGTTGACGACGACGTAGTCCCCCGCCAGTTCCGCCGCAACCAATCGATCATCGGCGCTCGCTGCGGACGACAGCAGGACGTCCAACAGGAAGTCGTCCGTACCATCCGGCCATTCCCAAGCCGGCGTGCCCGTGAGCGTATTCAGGTCCATCGCAACCTCCCTCGGCAATGCGGAAGCGCCACCCCTCAGGACAAGTACTCCTCCAGGCCGCCTGCTTTCGCAAGGCGTCACGGAGGACGGCCATCAACGATCTTCCACTTCCGCGGCACGGACGAAGACGCGATCGAACGCATCTTCGAGAGCCGAATTGCAGCCGCGGAGCCCGGCCACGACCTCCGCCGCCCAGGAGAAGTATGCGCGCTTCCTCTCCGCCGTCCAGCCTGCAGGAGGTGCGCTGAGCATGTCGCGCAGGTTGTCGATCTTGTCTGCTAGCTTGACCAGCTTCGCTTCGGACGAGCTGCGACGGGCGCGTTCGACCTGGAGACGCTTTCGTTCTTCCTTCCGCAGCGTCGTATCGTCGGTCACCTCGGCGACGATGCCGGCGATGCGGCCGCCGAACTCGTGCACGAGCTCGTCGAACGTCGTTTCGGTATCCTCGATCGTGTCGTGCAGGATCGCTGCGCTGAGAACGACGGGGTCGCGCACACCGCCTTCGTGCACGAGGATCTCGGCGAGCTCGATGGGATGGTTGATGTAGGGCGAGGCCTCGGCGTCCTTGCGTCGTTGGTGTCGATGCTTGCGGGCCGCAAAAGAGAGCGCACGGACGATGAGGTCGATGTCGTGATCGGAATCCGGCATGGGCATGAACCTTCGAGAACAGGCTTTCGCGTGGTTCTTACTAGCCGATGGCGGCGGCGGCGGCCACGACCCGGCGGGGTCTCCCCGCGCTGCTGGTTTGTCCCGATGGCCGTCACCGACCTACACTCGCGTCGATGATGCACCCGGCGAACGATGCAGCGACCGCGACAGCGCCACGAACCGAGGACCCGAGCCTCCGATGACGACGCCCAGCACGACCGTCGAGGATCTCTCGTTGGTATCCGCCGACGGGCTCGCGCTGCACGCGCTACGATCGCTACCACGCAGCCCCCGAGGCGTCCTGTTCCTCTGCCACGGCCTCGGCGAGCACGCCGGGCGCTACGACGAAGTCGTCGCAGCCGTCGCTGATGCCGGTTGGGCCAGCTACGCCCTCGATCTGCGCGGCCACGGACGCAGCGAAGGCCGGCGTGGCCACATCATGGCCTGGGCGGACTACGTCGCCGACGTCGAAGCGCTCTTCGAGAAGGCCCGTGCCGACGGCCACGAGCAACGGCCGTGGGTGCTGCTCGGCCACAGCATGGGCGGTCTGGTGAGCCTGCACACGGCGGCGCAGCACTCGTCGCGCCTAGCCGGCCTCGCATTGTGCTCGCCGCTCTTGGGTGTGAGCGCTCGGATTCCACGCTGGAAGTCCATGCTCGGCCGATTTCTCTCGCAGCGCCTGCCTGCCATGGCCCTCGCGAGCGAGCTTGCCCCGGAGGGCATCAGCAGCGATCCCGACGAGGTGGAGCGCTATCGCAACGATCCGCTGGTACACAACCGGGTTTCGGCGCGCTGGTTCACCGAGATGACCGATGCTCTCGCGGCCGCTCCGAGCCTCGGAGCGGAGCTGTCCCTACCGTTGCTGCTGATGCACGGCAGCGCCGATCCCTTGACCGACCCCGAGGCCACCCGGCGGTTCGCCGAGACCTACGGCGGCAACCTCGATCTCCATCTCCTCGATGGCTACCTGCACGAGATCTTCCACGAGGTTCGACGCGACGTTCCCTTGCAGCTGCTGACCGGCTGGTTGGCACGCCTCGTCCGCACCACGTGAGCCGCGCTCGCGGCCCTCAGATCGAGTCGATGATCTCGTTGAAGGTCGGGCTCGGGCGCATCGCCGCTGCGGCGCGCTCGGCATCGGGCCGATAGTAGCCGCCGATGTCCTGAGACTTCCCCTGGGCGGCTTCGAGCTCGCCGACGATCTGGTCCTCGTTCTCGGCGAGCCGGCGCGCCACCGGGCCGAAACGCTCCGCCAGCGGGCCATCTTCCGTCTGCGCGGCGACCGCCTCCGCCCAGTAGAGGGCCAGGTAGAACTGACTGCCGCGGTTGTCCAGCTCGTGCACTTTGCGCGACGGCGCCTTGCCCTCGAGCAACAGCTTCGCCGTCGCCTGGTCCAGCGTCGCGCCGAGCAGTCGTGCCGCGCCATTGTCGAACCTCTCGCCGAGATGCTCCAGCGACGCCGCGAGCGCGAGGAACTCGCCGAGCGAATCCCAGCGCAGGTGTCCTTCCTCGAGGAACTGCTGCACGTGCTTCGGCGCCGAGCCTCCGGCGCCGGTCTCGAAGAGCCCACCTCCGTTCATCAAGGGCACGATCGAGAGCATCTTCGCGCTGGTGCCGATCTCCAGGATCGGAAAAAGGTCGGTCAGGTAGTCACGCAGGACGTTGCCGGTGACCGAGATCGTATCCTCACCGCGGCGGATTCGTTCGACGGAAAGCCGCGTGGCATCGACCGGTGCGAGAATACGGATGTCGAGCCCCCGGGTGTCGTGGTCGGCCAGATAGGCCTCCACCTTTTGAATCAGCTGGGCATCGTGGGCGCGGTCGGCGTCGAGCCAGAACACGGCCGGCGCGCCCGTGGCGCGAGCACGGGAGACGGCGAGCTTCACCCAGTCCCGCACCGCAGCATCTTTGACCTGGCAAGCGCGCCAGACATCCCCTCGTTCGACCTCGTGTTCGATCAGCACGACGCCGCCAGCATCGACGATGCGCACGACGCCGTCGGCGGCGATCTCGAACGTCTTGTCGTGCGAGCCATACTCCTCGGCCTTCTGCGCCATCAGGCCGACGTTGGGCACACTGCCCATGGTCTTGGGATCGTAGGCTCCGTGCCGTTGGCAGTCCTCGATGACCACCTGATAGACGCCCGCGTAGCAGCTGTCCGGGATGACCGCCTTGGTGTCTTCGAGCTCTCCATCGGCGTTCCACATCCGCCCCGAGTCGCGGATCATCGGCGGCATCGACGCGTCGATGATCACGTCGCTCGGCACGTGCAGATTCGTGATGCCCTTGTCCGAGTTCACCATGGCGAGCTTTGGACGCCCCTCGTAGGAACGTTGCACGGAGGCTTCGATGGCCTGCCGCTCGGATTCGGGAAGCGCACGGATCCGCCCGAGCAGATCCCCGAGGCCGTTGTTCACGTCGACACCGAGCCGCGCCAGCGTCTCGCCGTGCTTCGCGAAAACGTCGGCGAAATAGACTCGCACGGCGTGGCCGAAGAGAATGGGGTCGGAAACCTTCATCATCGTCGCCTTGAGGTGCAACGAGAACAGGACCCCCTGGTCCTTCGCGTCCGCGATCTGCTGCTCCAGGAAGGAGACGAGAGCCTTGCGGCTCATGAAGGTCGCGTCGACGATCTCGCCCGCTTGCAATGCGACCTTCTCCTTGAGGACCGTCACGTCGCCGTTGCGCCCGACGTGCTCGATGCGGGCGACGGTAGGCGCATCCACGGTCACCGACTTCTCGTTGTGGCGAAAATCGCCCGCCGACATCGTCGCGACGTGCGTCTTCGAATCCGCGCTCCAGGCGCCCATGCGATGCGGGTACTGGCGGGCGTACTGCTTGACCGCCAGCGGCGCACGACGATCGGAGTTACCTTCGCGCAGCACCGGGTTGACGGCACTCCCCTTGACCTTGTCGTAGCGGGCACGCACCTCGCGATCGTCGTCGCTCTGCGGCTCGTCCGGGTAGGCCGGCAAGCCGTACCCCTGCGCCTGCAGCTCGGCGATCGCTGCTTTCATCTGCGGAATCGAGGCGCTGATGTTCGGCAGCTTGATGACGTTCGCCTCGGGCTTGGTGACGAGATCACCGAGCTCGGCGAGGCCATCGACGACGCGCTGGTCATCCGCGAGCCGATCATTGAAGACGGCCAGGATGCGCCCAGCGAGCGAGATGTCACGGGTCTCGATCGGCACACCCGTCGCGCCCGCGAAGGCGCGAATGACGGGCAAGAACGCGTGCGTCGCGAGCGCAGGCGCTTCGTCGGTCCATGTATAGATGATCGGGGGAGACTTGGTCATCGGCTCACCGGTGCGAGGATTCACGCACCGTTGCCGGCGCGCGTTGCGGAGGTCTTACCAGATGGATCTCGGCGGCTCCACTGGGCTCCGATGCCGGTCGCGCCCGGACGCATCGGGAACCCCCGAGACATCCACCCCTGGTCGCCTGCGGTCACCGCCGACCCCGCAACCGCGTCCGGCGCCGGGATCACTTCGCCGAAAAAACCGCGTCAATGTCGGTGGCGTCGTGCCGCTCGAGGAGTTGGCTGCCCTCCTCACCCCAGGCGCGATTGACGATCCGCCCGCGCTTGGCCGCCGGCCGCGCGGCGATCGCCGCGGTCCAGCGCTGCACATGCTCGTAGCTCTCGACCTGAAGAAACTCGCCGGCCTCGTAGAGCAGGCCCTTCGCCAATGCCCCATACCAAGGCCAGATCGCGATGTCGGCGATCGTGTACTCGTCGCCGGCCATGTATTCGCTTTCGGCCAGGTGGCGGTCGAGCACGTCCATCTGTCGCTTCACCTCCATGGCGAAGCGGTCGATCGCGTACTCGATCTTCACGGGCGCATACGCGTAGAAGTGACCGAAGCCCCCGCCGAGAAAGGGCGCGCTACCCATCTGCCAGAAAACCCAGGAGAGGCATTCGGCCCGCTTTCTCGGGTCGCGCGGCAGCAGCTCGCCGAACTTCTCGGCCAGATACACCAGGATGGCGCCCGACTCGAAGACTCGGATCGGCGGATCGACACTGCGATCGAGCAAGGCCGGGATCTTGGAATTCGGATTCACCGCCACGAAGCCGCTGCTGAATTGGTCGCCGTCGGCAATGTTGATCAACCAGGCGTCGTACTCGGCGCCCGCGTGTCCGAGCGCCAGCAGCTCCTCGAGCATCACGGTCGCCTTGACGCCGTTGGGCGTCGCCAGCGAGTACAGCTGATACGGGTGCTTGCCGACCGGCAGCTCCTTTTCGTGCGTCGGGCCGGCAATCGGCCGATTGATCTTGGCGAAACGGCCGCCGCTTTCGCGGTCCCAGGTCCAAACCTTCGGCGGCGTATACTCGTTGGCTTCCGACATTGATCACTCCCTTCTCGTGACGTACCGCCCGCACGTGCGACGCGGCTTCCGCTGCCGGGGTTTCACAGATCCAACAGCACGGCAATCCCCCTGCAGCGAAGTGGTCAATCGCTGCAAAAGATGAGGCGGTTGCCGAAGGGATCGGTCAAGCCCATGTCACGGGTACCCCACGGCGTATCCTCGACGCCGGGGCGCGCAAACGAGTAGCCCTTCGCCGTCAACTCGGCGTGCAGAGCGTCGATGTCGCCAACCACGATGCGCAGCGCCGTGCCCGGGGTCGCATCGCCGTGGTGCTCCGACAGGTGCAACACGCAACGGCCGCGTGCCACCTGCATGTAGAGCGGCAGGGCGGGCTCGAAGCGGTGCTCCCAGTCGACCTGGAAGCCGAGATAGTCGACGTAGAACTCGCGTGCATTGCTTTCGTCGAACATCCGGAGGATGGGGACGGGCGCGGCAAGGCTCGGGATTGCACTCTCGTTCATCGAGATCACTCCTCCCGCCGCTTCGTCACGACAGCCGAAAGACGCGCCGCGCGTTGCCTCCGAGGAAAGCCGCAGCGGTCGCTTCGTCCAGCTGAAGATCGTCCCAGCCGCGGAGAGCGCGCGCCGCCGTGATCATCGGAAAGTTGGTACCGAAGAGCACCTTTCCTGCGCCGTTCGTCCGCAGGTACTGCACCAACGCGGGCGGATATCGCTTCACGGTATAGGCCGACGTGTCGATGAAGAAGTTCTCGTGCTTGGTCGCCACAGCGATCGCCTCGTCGGTCCACGGATAGCCGATGTGTCCGCCGACGACGACGAGCTCGGGAAAATCGAGGCAAACCTGGTCCCAGTAGATCGGTCGACCAACCTCCGACGGCATCAACGGCCCCGTATGGCCGATCTGCGTGCAGAGGGGGATGCCGAGCTCGCAGCAGGCAACGTAGACGGGATAGAAGCGTCGGTCCGTGGGGGGCACCTCCCACAGCCAGGGTAGGATGCGAATCGCCTTGAAGCCGAGATCGTCGACGCACCTACGTGCCTCGCGGAGTGCCTCCATCGGACGCGAGACGTCGACGGAGCCGACCCCGACGAGGCGGTCGGAGGCCTCGGCGACGAATCCGGCGACCTCGTCGTTCGAGATCATCACCTTCTTCGGCGCATACCAGGCGCTGATGAGCGCACGGCGGACGTTGCTCTCGTCCATCGCACCAATCGTCATCGACACGGGAATGGCGCCGATCACTTCCCCGGCCTCCTCGCGATTCCAGCGACGCAGCGTTGCGAACATCGGATCGTTCGCGTGTCGCGGCGTCGGGTGTTGGGCCCAAGCGTCGATGATCTCCATCACTTCCCCTCCTTTGCGTTTCGCCGGACGGCGGCGTCGCTGCCGTCCGGCCTCCCAGGCCGCGAGCAACCGGGGCGATCGCCGGGACACACACTAGTCACCGACACGCCCATCTCGAACGAGCTTGTCCTCGATCGCCTGCAGCCGGCGCAGCACCTCGTCGCGATACGAGTCGGTCTGTGCATTCTCCTCTTCGGAGTGCGCATCGTGCATGGAATTCACGATCAGCCCGACCAACAAGTTGACGACCGCAAAGGTGGTCACGAGGATGAAGGGGACGAAGAACGCCCATGCCCAGGGATAGACCTGCATGACCGGGCGCACGATCCCCATCGACCAGCTCTCCAGGGTCATGATCTGAAACAGAGAGTACGCGCTCGCCCCGAGGGAGCCGAACCACTCGGGGAAACTTACGCCGAAGAGCTTCGTCGCCATCACGCTGCCGATATAGAAGAGCAAGGCCATCAACACGAAGACCGAGCCCATTCCGGGCAGTGCGGTCACGAATCCTTCGACGACGCGCCGTAGGGACGGCGCGACCGACAGCACCCGGAGAAGGCGCAGAATTCGCATTGCCCGCAGCACGGACAGGGCGTGTGCTGCAGGAATCAGCGCGATCCCGACGATGACGAAGTCGAACACGTTCCACCCGCTGCGGAAGTACCCGAGCCGAAGGGCGTACAGCTTGATGGTGATCTCGACCACGAAGAACGCCAGACACACCCGATCGAGGGCGACGATCCAGTCGCCAGCGACGGCCATGAGCGCCGCCGACGTCTCCATCCCGAGCAACACGGCATTCGCGAGGATGACGGCCAAGATCGTGTTGCGCACGCGAGGTTGCTCGACCCAGGCCTGGACCCGGGCGCGCCGGTCGCGCGCGGCGTCTCGACCCGTGGTCGGCGTGCGCTCCGCAGCGCCGATCTCCACGGCGCCGCGACGGCTGGATTCACTCATGCTTCATGGGGATACATGTGCCGCCACGGCCGAGGAAGCCCCCCGGGAACAACGCGCCCTCCTCAGCGGCGCTCGTTCTCGCAGCGTCGTGCGACCAGGCGGCCGATTTCATCATAGAGGCGCTCGAGGCGCGGGACGGCGACGCCCGCCGCCCGGGCGCGGCGGACCGCTTCGCCCCAGATCGACTCGACCTCCACCGGGCGTCGCTCGAGAAAGTCGATCAGACTCGACGGCCGATAGGGGCCCATGAGCCGTGTCGCTTCGACCTGCGACTCGACGAACCGATCGGATATCGCGTAGCCCAGCCCCGCCGCGGCCGCGACCACCTCGTGCATCAAGGCGCGGGCCTCCGCCGCGAGACTCGGATCGCCGATGATTCGATCCGTCGTGATGCCGCCCGCCGCGATGGCCAGGCCGTTGAAGGGAACGTTCCACACCAGCTTGCGCCAGCGCAGTTCCGCGAGGTCGTCGGC
>CALJUJ010000078.1 GCA_937975525.1 uncultured bacterium | reverse complement strand
CGACATCATGTCGATGCGAATCTCGCGCAGCCGACTCGCCGGCGACCCGCCCGATATGCTCGTCGCTCCGCGCCTACCGGGATTCGCCATGTTCGACTTCCACCGGGCGGACGAAGCCATCCGCGAAGGCCGCCGCGCAACACTGCACGCCCTCGCCAGCGCCCCGAGCGAGCTCGCCTTCGCGCAACAGGAGCGCGGTCCGGTCATGGCTCCGCCCGACCTCGGACCGGAATCGGCGCCCATCACGATCGATACACCACCCGTGAGCGAGGACTGATCCCGTCCCGGGTTGAGCACGGGAACGAGATCGGTGTAGTTCTCCGCGCTCATGAGCGCGCCGCTCCAAGACCGCACGGCGATCGTCGGCATCGGCCAGACGCGCTTCGGCAAAGGACTCGACGACAGCGAGCTGTCGCTCGCGTGCCAGGCGGTCGCCGCCGCGATCGCCGACGCCGGGCTGGCCCCAACCGACGTCGATGGACTGGCGATGTTCTCGATGGAGAACGGTCGCGAAGTCGACGTGGCCCGTAGCGTCGGGCTCGGCGACATCACCTACTTCGGCGAGATCGGCTACGGCGGCGGCGCCGGCTGCGCCGCGGTCGGCCACGCGGCGATGGCGGTGGCGACCGGACAGTGCAACGTCGCCGTCGCCTGACGCGCCCGCAAGCGTGCCGACAAGGCCAGCCGACCCTGGGCACAATCGCGGGCGCGCGTGCCCGGCGCCTGGCAGTGGACCCGCCCCGCCGGCATGCTGCGCCCGGTCGACGAGATCGCCATGCTCACGCGCCGCTACATGCACGAGTACGGCGCGACCCGCGACCACCTGGCCAACGTCGCGCTGGCGTTTCGCAAGCACGCGAACCGCAACCCGGATGCGATGATGCGCGACAGACCGCTCACGCGCGACGAATACATGGCCGCGCGTTGGATCAGCGAACCGTTGTGTCTCTTCGACAATTGCCTCGAGACCGACGGCGCGCTCGCGGTGGTGATCACCAGCGCCGAGCGGGCGCGAGACCTCCCGCATCCGCCTGCGTTTCTGCACTCCTTCGCGCAAGGCCTGCCGCAGCAGCATCAGCCGATGATCAATTTTTTCTGCGACGATCCTCTGCGCGGTCCCGCCTGGTCGTGCGCGGCGCGCCTCTGGGAACGCAGCGACTTCCGGCCGGGCGACATTCCCGTCGCGCAGATCTACGACGCATTCAGCCCGCTGATCCCCCTATCTCTAGAAGGGTACGGCTTCTGCGACCGCGGCGAAGGCGCCGCCTACACCGACGGCGGCGCTTTGGAGTGGCCGGACGGCCGCTTGCCCACGAACACCTCGGGCGGCGGCATGTCGGAAGCCTACGTGCACGGCTTCAACCTGATCCTCGAAGGCGTGCGCCAGATCCGCGGCACGTCGGTCTGCCAGGTCGACGACGCAACCGCCTGCCTCGTCACCAGCGGCGAGGGCGTGCCGACGAGCGCGCTGGTGCTGCGGCGCTGAACACCCCACTCGAATGGACACCACGAGGCTCACTCACGATCGCGAAGATCCGAACCCGCAGCCCTTCTGGGAAGGCTGCGAGCGCGGCGTGCTGCTGGTGCAGATCTGTGAAGCCTGCCGCGCGCGGCGCATGCCGCCCCGACCGATGTGCCCGCGTTGCCGCTCGCTGGAGTCGCGCTGGCAGGAGACCAGCGGCCGCGGCACGATCTGGTCGTTCGTGGTTCCGCACCCGCCGCTGTTGCCAGCGTATACGGCGGTGGCGCCCTACAATGTGATCGTCGTCGCTCTCGAAGAGGACGAGAACATTCGGTACGTCGGCAATCTCGTCACCAGCGCAGACGCGTCGCTCGGCGAAGTCGATCCTGCGACGATTCGCATCGGCGAGCCGGTTCGGGTCGTGTTCGCCCGCGTCGAAGACGTGACGCTACCTCGCTGGGTGCGCCGCTGAGGCGCGGCGAGCTCAGCCGATCACGCCGTCGTCGCGCAGCGAGCGCAGCTCGCCGTCGGCGATCCCCAGCTCCGCACGCAGCACCTCGTCGGTATGCTCGCCGAGCGTCGGCCAATGCGACGCCGGCTCGTCGGCGACGTCGGACATTTTGATCGGATTGCCGACCACGAGCAGCGGCTCGCCGCCGTCGGGTCGCGGGACTTCGATCAGCATGTTGTGCGCGCGCACGTGGGGATCACTGCGGATGTCTTCCGCCGAATTGCAGGGTCCCGCCGCGAGGCCCTGGGCACACAGCAGCGTCGCCGCTTCGAGCTTGGTGTGCGCGGCGGCCCACTGCTCGACGGCAGGACGGATTACGCCCTCGAGCTGATCGGCCCATTGCTCGCGGCGGGCGAAGCGTTCCTCGCCGACCCACTCCGGCCGGCCGATGGCCTCGGCGAGCAGGCGAAACTGATGCTCGCGCACGACCTGCACGACGAAGTAGCCGTCGCGCGCGCGGAACCCCGCGAAGATTCCTGCGGCGCGACGCTTGCCGCGCACCCCCATCGACCACATGAACGGCACGACGTCCGCCATCGCCACCATGGCGTCGAACATCGCGACGTCGACGTGGCGACCGCGCCCCGTGCGGTCGCGCTGGCGCAGCGCCGCGAGGATACCGATCGCGGCGAAGAGCGACGTACCGATGTCGCCAAGCGCCCCCGCTGGGCCGACGAGGGGCGGCTCGTCTTCCTTGCGCTTGTACTCGTAGAAGCCACCCATCGCCTCGGCGATCGGCGCGTACGCCGGCCAGGCCGAATAAGGCGTTTCGGAGAGATTGCCGAAGCCCGACACCGACACGTACACGAGCCGCGGATGCAAGGCCGAGAGCTCCGCGTAGCCGAGTCCGAGTCGCTCCATCGTGCCGGGCTTGAAGTTCTCGCCCAATACGTCGAAGCGGCCGGCGAGGCGGCGCACCAGGTCGCGGCCGCGTGCGTCCTTGAGGTCGACGGCAATGCTGTGCTTGCCGAGATTGTTGCGGAGGTAGGTCGCCCCGACCTTACGACCGTCGCGGTCGGTCACGGCCGGCAACGCCGCCCGCCCCGAGTCGCCGTGCTGCGGGTGCTCGACCTTGACGACTTCGGCCCCCAGGTGTGCGAGCAACTGCGTCGCAAAGGGCAACGCCTGCATCTGCTCGACGGCGAGGATGCGCACGCCGTCGAGCGGCTTCTGCGGCCGGCCCGAAGCCTCAGCCGCCGTCATCGGCATCGGCAGCCGGCGCGAGCGCACCGCCCGCTTCGAGCGGCACGTCGCAATCCATGCCCGTCCAGCCCGGATCGCAGACGCAAGCCTCCTCGTAGCACTTGCCGTGCTCGCCGCAGCCCCGCGAGGAGTAGCATCGCTCGCAGTCGTCGCCCTGCCATCCGGTTCGGCAGCGACACTCTCCGAAGCGGCACACCTGGCGCCCCGGGCACACGTCGCTCGATGCACACAACGAGCAATCGGCGGAGGTCCATCCCGGATCACACCGGCAGACGCGGCTCCACGGCCAACCTTTGCGCTCGCGATTGAACACGCCTTCGAACTCGCACGTGCCGCGCCCGGAGCAGGCGTTGGGGCAGAACAGCCCCGCCTCCGCCGGATCGGGCACGGCCCACCCGGCCACGAAAACGAGCACGAGGCACGTGCCCAGCCAACCTCCGACGCCCGCTCGTCGCCTCAACGTCATCCTCCTACCTCGGCGGCGGCACGACGATGACGCCGGCGTCGCCACAAACGCCCTGCCCGTCCTCGTCGACACAGCGCAGTCCGAGGGCACAGTCGTTGTCGCCCACACACGGCTCGCCACGAGCACACTCGCCCGCGCGGCAGCAGACGTCGCCGCGGCAAACGCATTCCGTCGTGCCGAGCTCGACGCAGCGCAGCACCAGGGGCGGCGGCGTATCACCGGCGACGATACCGCTGAGCGCGCCGAACACTCCGCGCAAGATCTCGTCGACCGTCACCAAGCCGTCCACGTTGCGATCCGCCGCCGGACAGAGGTCGAGCGGGCGCGTGCTGAGCCCGATGCTCACCATCGCAACGACCTCGTCGACCGTGATCGTCCCGTCGCCGTCGCAGTCGCCGACGGCCGCGGGCGTCGGCGTCGCGGTTGCGCTCGGCGTCGGCGTCGCCGTGACCAGGGGACGGCTCGGCGTCGCCGTCGGCGTGCCGCGCGGCGTTGCCGGCCCAGTGCGAAACACGGCGATGGCGCCCGTCGCGGCATCCGCACAGCCGCTTTGCAAGGAGTAGGTTCCGTTCAAGCGACCGGGCGCGGAGTTGAGGCGCAGGTTGCCGAGCGCCGGCGAGGTCACCGCCGCGAGCGTCCCGGTGAGCGTGTTGCCGCTCACCCGGCCGTTGACGCGGCCGAGCGACAGGCACGGATGGCCTTCGAACACGGCGGTACCGGTCACGGCTTCGCCGTCCTGCACGAGAGTCAGCGTGAGCCCGCCGGCGCGCGTCGCGGTCGACCAGTTGCCGCGAAAGGTGCCGTCGACGTCGACGTCGGTCAGGGGCGGCGTGCGTGCGAACGTCGGCGAGGCGGTGACACTGGGCGAGCCCACCGCGCTCGGCGTCGGCGTCGGGCTGGTCGCGACGGTCGCCGACGGCGTGTTCGTCGGAGTCGCGGTGCCGAATTGCGCCGCCGCCGGGCCGGCGACCCAAGCACCGAGCGCGATCACGGCCAGGAGCGGGACGCAACCTCGGCAGCTCATTGGAAGGCTAGGAACTCCGCTGCGTCGTCGAGCACCAGCAACAGGAAGCGCAACTCGCCGGCGCCGGTGCCGTCGACGCGCTCGACGACGACGTCGAACGTGTAGGTGCCCGGTGGCAAGGCCAACAGAGCGCCGTCCGACTTGAGCGTTTCGAACTCGCGGATCACCTCGTTGAACAACGCGCTGGCGTCGTCCTGCGAATCGAAGGCGAGGCCCAAGCCGACCTGGGCGATGCGCTCCAGAGCGGGCCGGTCGAAGCAGGTCGTGCTGCTGGCGACGGCGCAGTCTTCGCCGAGGCCGACCGTGTGCACCGTCAACTGCCGGGGAAAGGCCGGGTGCGCGGAGATCTCGCCGAGCACGCCGTCGAGATCCGTGCTGCGCCAGCCGAAACGTTGGAACGGATCGCCGTTCGTCAGGCGGCCCTGCTCTTCGACCCCGGCGTTGTCGAATCGGCTGAGGTTGTCGCGTCCGTCGGTGAACACGACGACGACGTGGCGATCTCGCCCGTCCGCGGCGACACCATCGCCGCGCAGATCGGCGGACACCTCGAGGCCGGCGCTGACGGCGCTGTACAGCTTGGTGAAGTCTCCCGGCCCGGGGCGCGGGATGTTGGTGATGCGGAAACTGCCGGCGAAGTCCGGATCGGGACGTGCCAGTAGCTCGTCGAACCACACGACGCTCCAGTCGAACGTGCCGGCACGGCGACTCCAGATGTCGGCGCCGCGCAGGACGAGATCCTCCGCGCCGCGCAACATGTTGTCGAACTGCGGGGAGCCGAACCGTTCGAGCGAGAAGCTCGCGTCCAACACGAGCATGAGGAACAGGTCGAGCTCGAGCTCGCGCGCATCGCTGCCGAGCACGGTCTCGTCGAAAACACCGGTGCCGAGCTGGTTGCCGTCGAGGAACAACCTGGTGCGGTAGGCGCTCGGCGCCAGCGGCCGGCCGAGGCCGTCGTGCACGACGTAGTCGAGGATCACCGTGGTGGTGCCGATGCGGCGGTCGAAAGCGACGACCGGCAGCCCGACCGGATCGAGCCCCAACACGCTACCGGACCCGGCGGCGAGGTACTGGAAGGCGCTGGCGGCCTGGCCGCGGCCCGCGCCCACTTTCTCGACGGTGACGGGCACGGTCGTGCCCGCGGGGCCGGCGGGACTGACGGCCGAAAGGCTGTCGTCGCCGAGCACGACGACGTCGGCAGCTTCGGCGCTGCCGAAGCGTACGACATTGGCGCCGGAGGCGAAGCCCCGGCCTTCGATGACGACGGCGGTGCCGCCGCGGGCCGGACCAGCTTCGGGGAAGACCGAGGACACGAACAGAGCGGGCGTCGGGGTGGCGGGGGGCGCAACCGGTGTCGGCGTCGCCGGCGGCGGCAAAGCATCGGTCGCCGTCGCCGTCGCGATCACCGACGTCGGGGCGGGCGCCGGGGCCCGCTCGGAGGCGTCGTCGTCACAAGCCGCGCCGACGACCGCCAGGGCCAAGAACGTCGGGATCAGCCACCGCGGAGCACACCTCGGAGACGGCATGGCCGGTTACCTACCACTGCCGCCCAAAGGCGACAAACCGGCGTAGCCGGTCGTGCCCGGGGTCGCGCCGCGGCGGGCGACCGCTACGGCAGACCTTGCCTCACGCGCGCCGAGGCTGCAGATTGCGCTGCACACGGGGAGGACCGACCATGTCAGGAACGCCACGCCCTTTTACGGCAACCGAGGAACGCATCGGCAGCGTCGTCGTGCGGGCGATGTCCGCCGTCAACACGTGGATCTACCGCGCCTCCGGAGGGCGTCTCGGCAACCGATTCTCCCACGGCGCCCCGGTCTTCCTGCTGGTCACGAAGGGGCGCAAGAGCGGCGAGCAGCGCACCGCGCCGCTGTTGTACCTCGAGGACGGCGACCGCTACGTCGTCGTCGCTTCGAAAGGTGGAATGTCGCACCACCCCGCGTGGTTTCTGAACCTCGAAGCCGACCCGGATTGCTCGATCGAGATCGGTCGCGAGCGGCTGCCGATGCGCGCGCGCCGTGCGAGCGACGACGAAAAGCGGGCGCTGTGGCCGCGGCTGGTGGAGATGTACCCCCCCTACGCGGACTACCAGGCGCGCACCGAGCGCAACATCCCCGTCGTCGTGCTCGAGCCGCGCGACGCCGGATGAGCGGTTACGCCCACGCGGCGTAGACGATGCCCATCTGGCCGGCGACGTAGGTGAGCCAGATCCAGTCGTTGGGCTGGTCGATCTCGACGTCGCGAATCTCGGTGAGCCCGATCAGGAAGTCGGACGCGACGAACGACAGGCCGCCCGCCGCCGCGAGCCACCAGCTACCGCCGAGGGCGAAGGCCAGCGCGAAGGCGAACGACGCCATCACACCGATCCAGGCACCGTAGACGAGCGCGCCGACGTTGAGCGCCGTCGGCTTCGCGGGATTGCGGATCGCGACCCACCAGCCGCCTACGGTGGCGGCCGCGTAGGCGGCCAGCGCCAACCACAAACCTGCGTTCGGCAACGGAGATCCGGCGGCCGCGGCAGGGCTGGCGTAGGCCGTGACGTAGAACGCGTGGCCGACGGCGAAGGTCACCATGCCGCCGATCAGACGATTCGGCAGCGGGATCAGCTTGGCCATCACCAGATCGCCGACGAAGGAGGCGGCCATGCCCAGCGTCACCCAAGCCGCGTACACGGCGTGAATGCCTTCGGCCTGGCGCAAGATGAGGAAGGACGCGAGGACGAGGGAGAGGCTGACCCCCATGCGGATGGGCAACGGAACGCGGCCGCGGGTGCCGCGTTCCGGGGCGTCACGCCACGGACCCAGCCAGCCGGCGGCGAAGGCGGCCACCTGGGCCAACCAAAGTGCGGCGATCGTCATTGCGCCTGTCTAGGGCAACGGCATCGCCCGAGGCAACCCGCGCGGCGCGCAGCGGAGCCGTTTTGGCCGGGCGGTCGAATTTCCCATCGACAAGCTATTCCGTCCCGTAGTATGAGCGTAGCTCATCGCCCGTTCCCATTCAGCGCAGAGGGGTTGTACATGAGGATGTTCACGCGGAAGTCTGCCACGGCGCTTCGCTATTGCGTCGCCGTCGCCACGTTCCTCGCCACGGTCGTGGCCGGGGCGCAAGCCCAGACCGGGCCCAACGTCACCGTCTTCGAGAGTGGACCGGTACGACCGCTCGCGTTGTCACCGGACGGCACGCAGCTATTCGCCTGCAACACGCCGGACAACCGACTCGAGGTGTTCGACGTGCTGCCCGGCGGCATCACCCACGTCGCCTCGGTTCCGGTCGGCCTCGAGCCGGTGGCCGTCGCGGCGCGCACCAACTCCGAAGTGTGGGTGGTCAACCACTTGTCCGACAGTGTCAGCATCGTCGACGTATCGGTGACGCCGCCTCGGGTCGTGCGCACGCTCCTCGTCGGCGACGAGCCGCGCGACATCGTCTTCGCCGGCTCGACCGGCAACCGCGCGTTCATCACGACCGCGCGCCGCGGCCAACACCGAACCGATCCGTCGATCTCCGCGGTTCCCGGCGCCGGCGATCCGAAGCTGACCGTCCCGGGAACGCCGCGTGCCGACGTATGGGTATTCGACGCGACCAGCCTGGGCAACACGCTCGGCGGTACACCGCTCAAGATTCTCGAGCTCTTCGGCGACACCCCGCGCGCGCTGGCGGTCAGCCCGGACGGCAACACCGTGTATGCGGCGATCCACTTCTCGGGCAATCAAACGACCGTCGTCTCCGAAGGCATCGTACGCGACGGCTTCACCGGGGTCGGTCAAGGCGGCGGCGACGGCATCTCCGTCGCCAACGGCCTCCCGAACGGCGCCGTGCCCGGCGGCCTGCCGGCACCGGCGACCAACCACGAGGGCGTCGCGGCGCCCGAGGTCGGCCTCATCGTCAAGTACGACAAGGCCAGTGGCCAGTGGCGCGACGCGGGCAACCGCAACTGGACCAACGGCGTACGTTTCAACCTGCCCGATCGCGACGTGTTCGCGATCAACGCCAACACGCTCACCGAGTCGCGCTCGTGGACCAGCGTCGGCACCATGCTCTTCAACATGACGGTCCACCCGACGACCGGGAAGGTCTACGTCTCGAACACGGAAGCCAACAACTTGACCCGTTTCGAGGGCCCCGGCGTGTGGGGTGGATCGACGGTCCAGGGCAAGCTGGCGCTGTCGCGCATCAGTGTCCTCGACCCCGGCAACGGCGCCGACGTGACCGCCGTGCGCCATCTCAACAAGCACATCAACTACTCCACGCTGCCGGCACCCGCGGGGACCAAGCAGCACAGCCTCGCCACGCCCCTCGAAATGGTGATCGACCCCGTCACCAACAAGCTCTACGTCGCCGCCTTCGGCTCGGCGAAGATCGGCGTGTTCGACGTCACCGCGCTGGACAATGACACGTTCAACCCGACGGCCATCAGCAGCGACTACATCCCCGTGAGCGGCGGCGGCCCCGCCGGACTGGCGCTCGACGACACCAACAGCCGCCTCTACGTCCTCACCCGCTTCAACAACTCGGTTGCCGTCGTCGACCTGACCACGGGCCAGGAGACCGGGCAGGTGCCGCTGCACAACCCCGAGCCGACGCACGTGGTCGAGGGCCGCCCGTTCCTCTACGACGCCTTCCACACCTCGTCGAACGGCGAGGCGTCGTGCGCGAGCTGCCACGTATTCGGCGACCTCGATCACCTGGCCTGGGACCTCGGCAACCCCGACGA
>CALJUJ010000077.1 GCA_937975525.1 uncultured bacterium | reverse complement strand
CCGCTTGCTCTTCTCCGCACGCTCGACCCGTCCCTACACGCAGGCACGCTACGCCCCGGGGGATCAGTTGGTGTTCGGCTGCGAGACGCGCGGCCTGCCGGTGAGCCTGCTCGAGGAGCACCGCGACGACACCTACGTGATCCCGATCTTCCGACCGCACGTCCGCAGCCTCAATCTCTCGAACGCCGTCGCCATCGTCGCGTACGAGGCCTTGCGTCAGCTCGGCGACCTCGAGCCCTCGCCCGGCGGCACGGAGCACTGAGGCGCCGATGTCGACCTTCGACCGCGACCTCCACGATGCGGTGATCGCCTATGTCCGCGACCCGGCCACAGCCCGTTTCGAAGACCTGGCGGTCGCCGTCTTCGCCGCGCAGTTCGCCGGCATCGCCGCCTACCGCCGGGCCTGCGAGCGCCGCGGGCACACCCCGGCGACGGTCGTCGACTGGCGCGAGGTTCCGCCCGTGCCGACGCTCGCCTTCAAGCGCGTCGGATTGTGCACCGCGCCGCCGGAGCGAACGTTTCTCACGACGGGAACGACCCAGGGCGCCGAGCAGCGGGGTCGCCACGACATGCCGGATCTGCGCCTGTACCAGGCCGCCGCGATCGCCGGCTTGCGTTCCTGCCTGTTCCCCGACGTCGGTGCGATGCGCATCCTGTCGCTGGTGTGGAGCAGTGCCGAACGGCCGGAATCGTCACTCGCGCAGATGACCGATTGGGCCATCGAAAGGTTCGGCAACCCGGGCTCCCGCGGCTTCGTGAACGACGGACGCTTCGACTTCGAGGCGCTGGTCGAGGCGCTGCGGACGAGCGAGCACGACGGCGAACCCACCTGCCTGCTGACGACCACGGGAGCGCTGTTGCACTTCTTCGACTACTGTCGAGCCCACGACGTCGTCTTTCGGCTGGCGCACGGCAGCCGAATCATGGACACCGGCGGGTCCAAGGGAGCGCCGCGTACGATGTCCCGCAACGGCCTCCTGCGGGCCATCTGGGAAACGTTCGCGATTCCCGGCTACTTCGTCGTCAACGAATATGGGATGACCGAGCTCTCGTCGCAGTTCTACGACAACGTCGTGCGCGACCGCGTCGCCGGCCGCTTCGGATCGCGCAACAAAGTGGGTCCACACTGGGTGCGCACGCGTGCGCTCGATCCGACGGCGCTGACGGAGGTGGCCGCGGGCGAGGTCGGTCTCCTCTGCCACTTCGACCTGGCCAACGCCGGCAGCGC
>CALJUJ010000076.1 GCA_937975525.1 uncultured bacterium | reverse complement strand
CCCGTGGTCGGCCGAGCCCGTGCTGCGCGTCGAGTGGGAGACGGGGGCAGGCGACGTCTTCGTTGCAGCCTTCGTGGCACGTCACTGGGTCGAATCGCGATCTGCCTCGGCGGCGGACGCGTCACCGGCGGAGCGTGCGCTTGCGGAGGCGGCGCGCATCTCCGCGCGCCATGTCGCCGGGGATTGGCTCGATCGCGACGAGCTCGTCCTTGCGACGTGAGCCGATCTAGGACGTCGTCGCGCTCGTCTTTTCGGCCGCGGCGTCGAGCTCGCGCATCGGAATCTTGAACAGTCGCGCCGCCGTGCGCCACGAGATGTTCTCCATGGTCGCTGCCGGGAACTCGAGGTTGCGCAGGAACTTCAGGTAGGGACCCATGGCGACGAGCGGCCAGTCGCTGCCGTACATCAACTGCTTGCCGGGGTCTCCCATGTACATGATCATGTCCTTCACGCGCTGGACCATGTAGCGCTCGAACTCGCTCTCGAAGTTGCCGAGCGTGAGCCCGGACACGTCGGCGAACACGTTGTCGTTCTTGTACAGGACTTCGGCGGTGTCCTGGAACCAGGGGTTGCCCAGGTGGCAGATGACGAATTTGACGTCGGGGTAGTCGACGGCGACGTCGTCGACGAGCAGCGGATGCGCCTGCCGCACCTTGGCGTGCTTACTGTAGGTATCGCCGCAGTGGATCATCACCGGAACGTCGTACTTGGCGGCGATGCGAAAGACGCTCTCCAGGGACGGATCGTTGATCGCGTACTGGTCGTACCCCGGGTACAGCTTGATGCCTTTGACGACGCCGGCACGCAGGCGCTCTTCCAGGGTGAACAAGTCGGTGCGCGCATCCCCGCGCCAGCGCAGGCCCTCCACCACCGTCGTGCGCGGGTCGTTGGCCAGCGTAGCGAGAACCTCCTCGACGCTCGGCCGATTGACGTCGACCCGATACGACGTCAGCACCACGGCATGCTCGACGCCGTGCGTCGCCATCGCCTGCCAGAGCTCCTCGACGTTGTCCTTCGTCGGGCGTGTCAAGGACTCGTGGTAGTTGTTCAGGTGGACGTGGCAGTCGATCAGCATGCTCGAAACCTAGTCCACGAAGTGCGCACGCGCCATAGCCGTCAGGGACAGGCAGGCGCCTCCAGGCGATCGAAAATCGCGTCCTGCACCCCTTGCACATGGACGTTGCCGAGGTGGCCGCCGCTCGGGAACACGGTCAGGCGGTCGCCGAAGTGCTCGCGCAACCACGCGAGCCCGGCGTCACCGAGGATGAAATCGTCGGCGTTGGTCACGACGAACGTGTCGCAGCGCTCGCGCAGGATCGGCCCTTGCGGCCGCAGCCCGGCGTTCTCGACCATCGTTTGCGGGTCGTCCGGACCTTCGAGCTGCGCTGCAAAGTAGGGGAAGGCGAGCTTCTCGAAATAAGCCTCGAACGAGCTGCGCAGGATCGCCGTGGTCAACGCCTCGCTGGCCTCGCCGGTGACCGAGTCGGGCGACAGCCCCGGTGCGCCGCGGCGGCGGATCGCCTGTAGGGCGTCGGTCAGCGTGGCGCGACCGGCGAAACCGACGAGGAACTCGGACTCGATGCGATCGAACGGTGGCGGGGCGCCCTCGGGCAGCCCCTCCTCGATCATCAGCAGGGCTTTCATCGCGAGCTCGCGGATCCGGCGCGTACGCTCGGCGGCGGGCCAACGCTCCGGGGCCGCGAAATAGGCATCGAACTGGCGTCCGGCGTAGAGCAGGTCGACCGGCGGGTTGACGGCGACGAAGCGCTCGAACTCGAGATCGGCGATCGGCTCACGCGCCTGCTCGGCGGCGATGAAGAGGGTCTCGATTCCGCCCAGCGAATAGCCGACGAGATGGGTGGCGGTGATGCGGTCGCCCTCCGTGCGGCGCAAGTCGCGGACGATGCGCTGCAGGACGACGCGCAGGTCGTCGGTGTCGCTCGGCGTGTAGCCGGGGTAGCTCTCGGTCAGCGCCGTCGCGATGAACTCGGGGTGGAAGGGGCTGCTGATCACCGCGACCGAGTAGCCGCGTTGGTAGGCGGCCTCGGCGATCCCGACCGGCAGTCCGGACAGCCGATGCGCGCCGACTCCGGGAATGAGGAAGAGCAGCGGGGCAGGGCGCGGCTGCAGCCAGAGCGAGTAGGGAAGTCGGTTCCCCGTGGATCGCACCTTCGCGCTGCGCTCCTCGCCGCGCGCGGGGAACTCCGGGTCGTCGAGCTCGAGGAGAAGCACCCCCAGCGACGGCTCCGGGTCCGCCGTGGCGAAATCCTCCTCGGGAATGCGGTAGTTCTCGACCTCGACCTGGCGCTGGATCGACCACAGGGCTCGGGCGGGCTCGTAGAGGTCGGGGAAGGAGGAAGACAGCGTCTCGTAGCCGTCGACGCGAAAGCTGAAGGAGTTGACGCCGAGGGCGAGGCTGGCGCCGGTGGCAACGTCGAGCACCGGCACGTACGGGACCGCGGGGCCCGGAACCCAGAACAGGGGGTTGAGCACCGTGTCGAACGCCGTGCCGACGGCGTCGCGGGCCGAGCCCGGGCCGAAGAAGGGGAGGAACAGGTAGAAGCCCGGACCGATGCCCCACCGGGCGAAGGCCTGGCCGACGTCCTCGGGGTAGGATGCGAGACCGAGCTCCGACGCCGGGTCGAAGAGACCAGCGACGCCGACCGTGCTGTTGGTGAGGAAATGCAGCGTCTCCTCCCCCGAACGGCTCGCTTCGCCCTGGAGGGCGAGGCTGACGAAGCGACTCGGGTATGTGAGGTTGTAGCTGGCGCGATCGAGAGCCCGCCGGGCCGGCTCGGGCACCGCGAAGCGGTAGGCCTTGGCCACCGGCACGACGACCCAATCCAGCAGCGGCTTGGTGATCTGCAAGCTGAAGCGGTTGAACGGTTCGAGGGGGTCGTCGAGGAGGAGCAGTGCGTTGAAGGTCTCGCGCTGCGTCGACTGCTCGAGGCTACCGACGTCGAGGACGTCGATCTGGGTCGCTTCGGCGGGGCGTTTGCCGCGGCCGCCTTCGATCGGTTGCGGCGGTCCGGCGGTGGCACAGCCGGCGAGTAGGGCGACGACGATCCAGCCGAGTCGAAGCCACCGCTTCGACGGAGACGCTTGGATCGGACGGCACGGGTTGGATCGGAGGGACACGTTCATGCGTGGTTGCGTCCCTCGAAACTAACGAGAACCGAGCGTCGACGGAAGGACCCCCGGCGCCGCTCGTCGGCTCAGCGACGTCGGCGTCGCCCGCTGCGCGTGTCCTCGTGAGCGAGTTGCTCGGTGACCGCGGCGCACAGCAAGGGAAACATGATCTCGTGGTGCCCCGTGAGCCGATAGCCGTGCCCGCTCGTGGCGGTCGGGCGTGCGACGACGTTCACGCCGGGGCGGTAGTGGCGCAGGAAGTCCATGTCCACCGTGACGAGATCGTCGACGCGGTGTCCGAGGTTGCGGGCGAGGTTGAGGGCTTTGACGAACACCTCGGGGATGACGACCGCCGAGCCGAGGTTGAGGAACACACCGCCGCGCAGCCCGGCGACGGCGCCGCCGAGGCGGTGGAAGTCGCGGAGGGACCCGGCGCCGATGGCGGCGCCGTCGGCGGACGGGTGCATGTGCACGATGTCGGTACCGACGGCGACGTGCACCGTCACGGGAATCCCCAGCTCGTACCCGGCCCGCAGGAGGCTGAGCTCACCGTGTCGCAGGCGGGCAGCGGCCAGGGCCCGGCCTACTGTTTCGCCGAGGCCTTCGTCTGCGGTCCGGTCGGCGATGGCCTCGTTGAGGAAGGCTCCGGTCTCTCGCGCCATGCCGAAGCTGCCGTCCTCGAGGCCGGCGCCGACGTCCTCCGACGTCTGGCCCGCGTAGGCGAGCTCGAAATCGTGCACGATGGCGGCGCCGTTGACCGCGACGGCCGACAACACCCCACGCCGCATGAGGTCGATGACGAGCGCCCCGAGGCCCACCTTGATCGGATGGGCGCCCATGCCGAGGACGATTCGGCGGCCCCGACGGTGACGCTGGGCGATCGCGGTAGCGATGGTGCGCAGGTCGGCGGCGGCGAGGACGTCGGGGAGGCCGGCGAGGAAGGCTGCCAGGCTGTCGCCAGCTCGGGGGACGCGCGCCTGCAGCCGCGCCTGCACGAGGCTGCGTCGCCGGCGCAGGGGATAGGTCGTTGCGGCGGCGGGATCGAGTGGTGCGCCGGGCTTGCGTCGTGCCATCGCTTCGTCGTCAATCGCGCGCGTCGGCGCCGAAGAGCAGGCGATCCACCTGCTCGCAGAGAACGTGGGCGACCAGGATGTGCGTTTCCTGGATGCGCGCGGTCTCGGTGGTGGCGCCGACGCAGAGGAGCACGTCGGCGAGCGGCGCGAGTTTGCCGCCGCTGCCGCCCGTCATGGCGATGACGCGTACGCCGCGCTTCCGGCAGGCGCGTACGCCGCGCAGGACGTTCGCGGCGTTGCCGCTGGTGGAGATCGCGATGGCGACGTCGCCCGCGCGACCGAGCGCGAGCACCTGCTTCGCGAAGACGTCGGCGAACGAGTAGTCGTTGCCGATGCTCGTCAACGCCGACGTATCCGTGGTCAGTGCGATCGCCGGCAGGGGGGGACGCTCGATGCGGTAGCGATTGACGAACTCCGCGGCGATGTGTTGCGCGTCCGCGGCGCTGCCGCCGTTGCCGAAGAGCAGCAGCTTGCCGCCGTCGTGGAGGCACTTGGCGACGAGCTCGATCGCCTCCTCGAGTGCGGTACTACCGTCGCGCAGGAAGGCGGCCTGGGCCGCCTGGCTGGCGCGGAACGCGCGACGAATGTGTTGGCGCATGGCAGTCGGACCGGGCCTGCCGCGGCCCGGCCCGCTCGTCAGCGGGTCGCGACCTGGCCGTCGTCTTCGGGAATGATCAACACCTGGTTTGGGCGCAATCCGCGCGGGTCGCGGATGCCGTTGGCGCGCAGCAGGGCGTCGACGGAAACCTGGTAGCGGCGGGCGATCGAGTACGGGGAGTCGCCGCTACGCACGCGGTGCGTGCGCGTGGCGGCCACGGTGGTGCCGCCGCCACCGGGAATCACCAGGGTGCGTCCCGCGCGAACCCGCCGCGCGTCGGTGATGCCGTGGGCGCTCATCATAGCACCGGTGGACACCGCGTAGGGGTCGGCGACGCCAGCGAGGAGTCCGCGCGAGCGAAGGCGATCCGTCGCGGCGC
>CALJUJ010000075.1 GCA_937975525.1 uncultured bacterium | reverse complement strand
TGCTGGTAGTAGTGCGCGATCGCCGGCGGCAGCCAATGGCCGACACACCAGATCATCGCCACCCCCCACAGCAGACCGAGGGCTCCGGCGACCACCGGCCGTGCACCGCGCAGCGCGACGAGGAACGGTGCGAGCGCGAACCAGGCGACGCCATGCAAGTTCCACGGAGGGAAGGCCGCTGCGTACAGGGCCGCCGAAGCCAGGACCATGAGGATGCGACCGGCTCGCATGCCGGCTGCATAGCCCGCGGTGCCGGCAGCGTCGACGCCCACGCCGAGCGCTTGGTTGTGGCGGCCGGGTTCGTATAGTTCACGGTCGATGGATGCGAAGCTGCCGAGTCGGGTATCCAACCTTGCACGCGCGCGCCGCCTCTACGGGTCGCGCGCCGATTTCTACGTCGGCTTTCTCGACAAGGGCGACCCGCTCGCAGACGCCGTCGTCGAGGCCTTCGAGGAGCTGCCCCCTGGGCGTGGCCAGACGCAGCTGCAACGCGCCCTCGCCCACGGCATCGGCGCGGTCCCGGAAGCACCCGCGGCGCTCCGTGAGCTGTTCGCACAGATCGACGACGTGCCGGAATGGGTCGATTGGGACGTGCTCCGCCTCGGCGCGCGCACCTACCAGCGCACCGGCGTCGCCGGCAGCCTGATTCTCAGCTCCTTCTCGCTGATGAACGGCTACCACTCGCACGCGGCGACCAAGCCGCTCGTCTTCACCGGCCAGCTCGACCGCATGGCGCGGCGGCGCCTGGCCGAGACCGGACACTTCATCCGCGAGACGACCCAGGTCGATGGTCTGCGCCGCTTTCGCGACGGCTTCGCGACGACGGTCAAGGTTCGCATCGTCCACGCCCACGTGCGCCGCCACCTGCGCACGTCGGATTTCTGGGACGCCGCCGCGTGGGGGTTGCCGATCAACCAGGCCGACATGGCGGCGACGAACCTCGCGTTTTCTGCCGCCGTACTGCACGGGACACGGCTCATGGGCTTGCGCTTCACGCCAGAGGAGGCCGACGCGGTCATCCAGCTGTGGCGCTACTCGGGCTATCTGAGCGGCATCGACACCGGCCTGCTGTGCACCTGCGACCGCGAGGCCTACGAGTGGGCCGAGCTCGTCGACCTGGTGCAGCCCGGTCCCGACGAGGGCTCACGCCGGCTCGCCGATGCATTGCGCAACGTCACCTTCGAGCGCGCGGTGACGCCTTTCCAGCGCGCCGTCGCCGAGGTTCTCGCCTGCTACCACGACGGGCTGACACGCGCGGTCGCCGGCGACGAGGTCGCCGATGATCTAGGCATCGGCAACGCGCATTGGAAGCATGCGATCACGCTGACACGAGCGCTGGTGACGCCGCTGGAGATGCTGCGCGAGAGCCTGCCGGGCGCGACCTGGCTCAGCTCGCTCGCCGGCAACTACGTGTGGACGCAGGCGGTCGCCCAGGAGCTCGGCGGGAAGGCGCCGCAGTTCGCACGCCCGCCACGCCCGCGGCTCGCGAGCTGAGCCGAATCAAAGGACGTACTCGAAGCGCAGCTGCACGTTGTCGCGATCGCGCAGCAGGCTGACGCCGCTGCCGCCCTTGAGCGTCGACGCATGGATGAAGGTGTAGTCGATCGTGAAGCGGAACGGGTCGTACAGGAACGTCACCGCCGGCTGCACCACCAGCGCACCGCCCCAGTCGTAGAACAACGTCAGCTGCGGATTCACCTTGCTGCTCATGTAGCTCGTGCTGATGAGCAGGGTGTGGAGGAACTGGTCGGTCGGCTCCTTCACGAACACCGGCTCGGTGGCGTACGAGACCAGCTCGAGCGTCGGCGCCTGCGTGAAGTACTGCACCGCGGGCAGCACCTCGCCGTCCAGCGGCTCGAAGCGGCCCGGGATCTCGGTGCGGTCGGCGGCGTCGATCAGGTGCTTGTAGAAGAACTGCGTCGAGATGAAGAACGACTGCCGCGGGTTGAGGAAACGGATGAACTGGTTGAGGTCGATGCCGAGGACGAAGTTGAAGGAGTCGCCGGTGCGCCGCTTGCCGCGCACCTCGGGCCCGGACGGCGACACCAGCCGATCGACCACGAAGGGGTCGATCTCCGACTGACGGTAGCGCGGCTCGTCGTGGAAGTAGGCGACCTCGGTGCGGATGATCGGCTGACCGCTGAGCCGCAGGAAGCGCGCGACGTCGAGCGGCACGGGAAACGTCGTGGTACCGCCGCTGATCTGGGTGCGCTGTGGCGTCAGGTGGAAGTGTGAGGAATAGCCGTCGGGGAAGCTGAACGCCGGGAAGCCCTTGTCGATCGCCACCTGCACCGCCGGTCGGTCGAGGTACGTGTAGTAGTGCGCCAGCGAGAACGTCGCGTCGAGCCAGTTGAAGACGACGCGGGCGCCGCCGCGCATGTCTTCGAAGGTCCGGTCGGGGCTCTCGATGAAGGTCTGACTGAGCGGGCTCGGCTCGCCGTTGTTCGGGAACGTCCAGGGCGAGCCCTTGGGCACGCCCGGAGCATAGCCGACGCGGTCGTCGATGGCGGCGTAGGCGTCGACGAACATCTCGTAGAGCGGACCGAGCTCGCCGATGCGGTATTGCGCACGGAGCATGTCGAGCGGCACGCGGCGTTCGTCGAGCGAGACCAAGAAGCCGCCGAAGCTCGAGTCGATCGGGTTGATGTTGTCGAGCAGCCGGAAGTTGTCGGTCTCGCCCCAGGCGACGATCTGGCGGCCGAAGCGTACCCACAGGCGGCGACCGAGATCGGCTTCGATGTAGGCCTGGAAGAGCCGCGATCGGTGCACGGCGTCGTCGCGCAGGTCGCGCCGCCCACCAGGGACGTCGACGAGCCGCTTGCAGGCCGGGGTCGACGGGAAGCTGTTGCAGACCTCCGGCGTCTGCACGAGCGGGGCGCTCGGGTTCGCCGGCACGACGTCGCCCTCCGAGGTGGGAAACTGGCCGGCGTTCCAGGCGTCGCGGTACTCGCTCGGGCCCCAGTCGTAAATGCCGTCGAACTCGCCGCGGTAGGTGAGGCCATAGCGCAGTCGGCGCACCCGGAAGGGCAGCTCGTTGAGCAGCCACAGCGGACCGACACCCTTCTTCACGAGGCGGTCGAGCTTGTGCTTCCACTCGGCCTCGACGAAGAAGCGGTTCTGGCGAATGTGCCCCGCCGGCGAGTGCGGGAAGGTCTGGCTGCGGCGCGCGACGATGGGGAACCCATTGGAGTTGGTGGCGGCGCTGCCGTCGGGACGCAGCCGCAGGGTGTAGGAGCGGTCGGTGCTCTCGGTGGCGATGCGGGCGTTGACGTAGGCACGCACGCCGAGGCTGATGTCGTCGTTGTCGTCGAGCGTGAGCGCCGCGGCCGGCGGCGGGGGGACTAGGCTGGCGGCGCCGAGCAACGCCGCGGTGATCAGACGGGCCGGAAGTGCTTGCATCGTGCTCTCCCTGCTGCGACGGAGCGCGCGTGGCGACGCGCCCGCGTGGTCTATCCGACGGGTCTGCAAACCACTTGCCAGCGGCCACGCAGTGGCCAGGGTGGCTCGTGCGGCAGCGATCGTCCCGACATCGGGAACCGCGAAAGCGGCGGCAACGGCGCGCCGCCAGGGTCGATGCGAAGGCGCGACTTAGTGCTTTACAAGCTCGGGAGGCGAGCGTGAAGATTCCATGGAGACAGGGCATTCCCCTTAAGGGAATTCAAACCGACCATTGTCAAAGGCAAACCATGAACATTCGATGAATCACGCTCGTGACCCTTGCGCGGGAGGCGATCGAGCCTATCCTCGGAAGTGGAGATAACGCAGTGCGTTATCCCAAAGGAGGAGGTCATGACCCCGTACATCGCTCTGTTTCCGCCGATAGCGCCCCTGCTGCCCACGGTGTTGCCCGCCGGAATCCCCGCCCTGCCGGTCGTCGCCGCCACGGGCACCCTGCTGCTCCCCCTGTTCCTCACCCTCGCCGCGCTCGCGGCCGCCACGCTGACCGCGCTGGCGGCCCGGCTGCGCCATCTCGCGAGCAGCGACGCCGGACTCACTCCGGCCCACCAGCACTGACCGTGCAGCCGAGTGGCCGGGCGCGCCGCCGAGCGCGCCCGGCCACTCGCGCGGCGGTCTCGACCGTTCGCCACACCGACGTTGCGTCGCGACGCCGCGGCCGCTACGGGTGCGAGCAAACTCCACCCGAAGGGGGGCACGGCGTGCGCGCACAGAAGGAATCGTACTTTCACTTGTCTTCGGCACCAATGCTGCTCCTCCACCTGACGCCGCTGGCGGCGATCTGGACCGGCATCGACCCCACCGCCGCCTGGTTGTTCCTGGCCACCTACTGGGTGCGGATCTTCGCCATCACCGGCGGCTACCATCGCTACTTCGCACACCGCACCTACAAGACGAGCCGCGCCTTCCAGCTCTTCCTCGCCTTCCTCGGCGGCACGGCCGTACAGAAGGGCGCGCTTTGGTGGGCGGCCAACCACCGCTGGCACCACCGCCACGCGGACGACCCCGAGGACGTCCACTCCCCGGTGCAGCGCGGCTTCTGGTACGCGCACATCGGCTGGATCATGTGCGCCACCCACGAGCGCACCCGCGTCGAGCTGATCGGCGATCTCTGGAAGTACCCCGAG
>CALJUJ010000074.1 GCA_937975525.1 uncultured bacterium | reverse complement strand
ACGCGCGTTGTCCGAGGCGCAGCGCTCGGTGGGCGCGGCCCGGTGTGACAACCCGTCGATGGACGAGTCGCACTGCACGGCGTAGGTGAGCGCGACCGGCGAGCCCGCTTCGGCGACGATGATCTTGCGGAGATCCTCGTTGACGGAGCGCAGTCCCTCTTCGAGCTGCCGCAGGCAGCGGACGCGCAGGGCGGCGTCGGTCGGCCACGAAGTCTCGTCGAAGGCGCGCCGCGCGGCGGCGATGGCGCGGTCCATGTCGGCACGGGTGGCGTCCGCCGTTTGGCCGATGATCTCTTCCGTGGCGGGGTTGACGTTGTCGAACACGCGCCCGCCGTCGGCGTCAGCGAGGACGCCGTCGATCAGGTTGCGGTGCTCGGCACCGAAGGCGTTGTCCATGCCCGTGTCCCTTTCTCGCTCACGGCCGCATGATCTGGCCGCCGTCGACGTTGAGGATCTGCCCAGTGATCCAGGCCGTCGCGTCGGAGAGCAGGAAGAGGCAGGTACCGACGTGGTCGTCGACGGTGCCGACACGGTTGATGGGCATGGTCGCCAGGATGTGGTCGAGAATCTCGCCGGGCACGATCGAACGCGTCGCCTCGGTGTCGGTGGGCCCCGGAGCGATGGCGTTGACGCGAATGCCGCGCGGCCCGAGCTCGCGCGCGAGCGACTGGGTGAGGCCGTTGAGGCCGAGCTTGGCGATCCCGTAGAAGCCCATCGCCATCCATGCTGCGGTCGAGCTCTGGTTGACGATCGAGCCGCCGCCGCGGGCGGCCATCGACGCGTGGCAGGCGCGGACGCACAGCAGCGCACCGTGCATGTTCACGTCCATGAATCGCTTGTAGTAGTCCCAATCGACCTTGGTGAGCGGGGCGATCTTCATCCCGTGGTAGATGGCGGCGTTGTTCACGAGGAAGTCGATGCCGCCGTAGGCTTCGACGGTTGCGGCGGCCATCGCCTGGGTCGACTCGGGCGAAGCGACGTCGACGGCGACGAAGCGGGCGCGGCCGCCGTCGGCTTCGATGGAGGCCGCCACGGCACGGCCGCGTTCCTCGTCGATGTCGGCGACGACGACCGCGGCGCCGTGCGCGGCGATGGCGCGCGCGTAGGCCTCGCCGATGCCCTGGCCGGCGCCGGTGACGATGGCGACTTTGTCGTGGATGCCACTGAACTTCGACTGCATGCGGTTGCCTTTCAGGTCGACGGGTTGCCGCCGGCGAACTCGATGGGAAGCGCGGCGAAGCCGCGTACGTTGACGGAGTGGACGCGGCGGATTCCGTCGCTGCGGATCTCGTAGCTGTCGATCCAGTCGTAGATCTCTTCGAGGGCGACGCGGGCTTCGAGCCGCGCCAGCGCGGCGCCGAGGCAGAAGTGCCTGCCGTGGCCGAACGAAACCATCGCCGAGGTGTCGCGGCGCAGGTCGTAGCGGTCGGCGTCGGGGAAGACGCGTTCGTCACGGTTCGCCGAGCCCACCAGCAGGACGACGAAGTCGTCGGTCCGCAGGCGGTGTCCGTGGATCTCGATCTCGCCGTTGACGGTGCGCGACAGCGCCTGCGTCGAGGGGTCGAAGCGGAGCGTCTCTTCGATCCAGCGCGGGATCATGCCGCGGTCGGCGCGCACGAGATCGCGCTGGTCGGGGTTCTTCCACAGCCAGTACATCGCGTTGCCGAGCAGCTTCGTCGTGGTCTCGTTGCCGGCGATGATCATCAGGAACAGGAAGGCGAGGATCTCGCCGTCGCTCAGTTGGTCGCCGTCGATGCGGGCCTCGAGCAGGGCGCCGGTGAGGTCGTCGGTCGGTCGGCGGCGATGCACCGCGATGTGGTCGTGGAAGTAGGCGAGGAGGCTGGCGGAGGCTTCGGCGGCGACCGGAGGGATGCCTTCGATGCCTTCTTCGCGGTGCACGACGCTGTCGGCGAGGGCGCGGAGGCGGTCGCGGTCCTGCTCCGGGACGCCGAGCATCTCGCTGATGACGTCCATCGGCACGCGCCCGGCGAAGTCGCCGATGAAGTCGCATGCGCCGGCGTCGCGCAGGCGTGCGAGGTGGGTGCGGGTGATCGCGCGGATGCGCGGCTCGAGGTCGGCGACGCGGCGCGGGGTGAAGCCGCGGGAGACGAGGGCGCGCATGCGGGTGTGCCGCGGCGGATCCATGGCCAGGAAGGACATGGTCGAGGTGGCCTCGGGTCGGCGGGCGACGGGGTCGAGGGAGACGCCGTTGCGGTTGGCGAAGTGTTCCGAGTCGTGGAAGGCGGCAAGCACGTCGGCGTGGCGCGACAGGGCCCAGAAGCCGTGGCGTTCGCTGTGGTAGAGCGGCGCGTGGGCGCGCAGCTCGGCGTAGATGGGGTAGGGATCCTCGTGGACTTCATACGCGTACGGGTCGTACGCGCGCACGGTGGCTGGTGTGGATCGGGTCACGCTGCTGCCGACCTAGCGCATTTACATATTGCGTACAAGGTAAATTGTTTGTAGCGTCGGGCCATGGCGCTGCGCACCGGGTTCGTGGGCTTGGGCAACATCGGCCGCCCGATGGCGGTACGGCTCGCCGAACGCGGTCTCGCCCCCGTCGTCTACGACGTCGTGCCCGAAGCCGTGGCCGCGGCCGTCGCCGCCGGAGCAAACGCCGCCGCCGATCTCGCGGAAGTCGCTCGCCGCTCGGACTGGATCGGCGTGTGCGTGCGCGACGACGACGACGTGCGCCGCGTCGTGCTCGACGACGAAGGGCTGCTGCCGCATTGCACCCGAGGCAAGACGATCGCCGTCCATTCGACGATCCTGCCACGCACCGTCCGCGAGCTCGTCGACGCGGCGCAGCCCCGGGGCGTCGACGTCATCGACGCCTGCATCACCGGCGGCGCTGGTGGCGCCGCCCAGGGAACGCTGACGATCATGGTCGGGGGCAGCGACGCGGCGCTCGAGCGCAGCCGCCCGGTGCTCGAGCTTCTCGGTACGCTGGTGGTCGCGACGGGAGAGGTCGGCACCGGTGCGGCGACCAAGCTGTGCAACAACCTGATGACCTATCTCGGCTTCCTCGCCGCCTTCGAGGCCGACCTGCTGGCCCGCACCTCGGGCCTGAGCGCCGCGGCGCTCGACGAAGTGACGCGCTCCAACGGCAACCTCACGCCGCAGATGCAATCCTTCGTGCTGCTGCATCGCCTGCCGCAAGCGGAGCGCGACAAGCCCGAGTTCCAAGAGCACCTGCGCAGCTTCACGACGCTCGCCGAGAAGGACCTCGGCGTCACGCTGGCCTTCGCCCGCGAGCACGGCGTCGCGCTCCCGGGCGCGGGGCTGTGCCAGCAGCTGATGGCTCGGGTCTACGGACTACGAGACCCCAACCGACGGTGAGCCGGCCGGGCGGCCCAGGAGGACGAAGATGGCAACGGACGAGCAGCGCAAGCGCGGTCTGGCACGGTTTGCAGAGGTGATGCAGTTCGCCGCGCCCGACCTCCGCGGCGAGCCCTTTCTCGATTCGACGATCGAGCATCTCTTCGGAGAGATCTGGTCGCGCTCCGCCCTCGGAACGCGGGAGCGGCGTCTCGTGACCCTGACGATCCTGATGCTGCAGGGCAACGAGCTGGCGTTGAAGCTGCACTTCGGCGCGGCCATGCAGAGCGGCGACCTCAGCGACGCCGAGATCGACGAGCTGATCCTCCACCTCGCACACTACGGTGGCTGGCCGGCGGCGGCACAGGCGTCGCAGGTCGTGCGCCAGCTGCGCGCGGAACGTTGATGCCGCGCGGTGCCACCTCGCCGACGACGCGACTGCGGCTGCCGCCTCCGCCGCGGCGCCGGCGGTCGCACGCCGAACGTCGCGCGGCCACGCGCGCACGCATCATCGACGCGGTCGTCGACGCCATCGCCGAGTTGGGTTTCCAGCGCACCACGGCCCAGGTGGTCGCCGCCCGCTCCGGAATGACGTGGGGTGCGGTGCAGCATCACTTCGGCGGCAAGGAGGGTCTGATGCTTGCGGTCCTCGAGGACTCGTTCAACCGCTTCGCCGAGCGTTTGGAGGACGTCGACGTCGAGCACACGACGCTGGAGCAGCGCGCGGCGTTGTTCGTGGCCCGCGCCTGGGAGCACTTTCGCGGACGCCACTTTCGTTCGACCTTCGAGATCCTCGTCGGTTACCTCGGCCGGGCGCCTGCGGGCGGCGGCGTCGATTGGCGCACGCAGATGGCCGTCGCGTGGGATGGGGTTTGGTCGCGGATCTTCGCCGACGCCGCCGCCGACCGGGCGCGAAATCTGGTGCTGCAGCGCTTCACGATCGCGACGCTGTCGGGGCTCGCGGAGACGCGGATGCTGGCGGGCACGCCGGCGCGCGAGCCGAAGGCGGAGCTCGCCCTTCTCCGCGATCTGCTGGCCCGCGAGCTGACGCACCGGACGCGTTGAAGTCGCCCGGAAAACCCTGATACTAGTTTTTGGGCGGCTGTGTCGGTGCGGCTCCCGGCGGACGCTGTGCTCCGTGGACGTCGGCGAGGAACGCGGCCACACCGCGGCGGACTGCATCCGAGGCGCCGCCGGCCACAGAGATGCTGCAGGGGCCTTGCCGATGAACTACATGACGCGTATCGCCGCTGAGGGAGCACCATGA
>CALJUJ010000073.1 GCA_937975525.1 uncultured bacterium | reverse complement strand
GATCGTGCCGAGGTCATGGCCGCGCTCGAGATGGTCGACTACGTCACCAGCTTCGGCGAGAGCACTCCGTTGCGGTTGATCCGCGAGCTCGAGCCCGACGTGCTGGTCAAGGGAGGCGACTGGAAGATCGGCGACATCGTCGGCGCCGAGGACGTGCTCGCGCGCGGCGGCAGCGTGCGCTCGCTACCCTTCGCCCGCGGGCGCTCGACCACGCGGCTGATCGAGCGCGCGCGGCGCGGTACCGACTGACGCGCGCGAGCGCCGCGTGTCAGTCGACGACCGCGATGGCGTCGATCTCGATGCGACTGCCCTTCGGCAACGCCGCCACGCCGATCGTCGCACGACTCGGGTGGGGTTCGCCGAAATAGGATCCGTAGATCTCGTTGACACGGGCGAAGTCGCCGAGGTCGACGAGGTAGATCGTGGTCCGCACGACCCGGTCGAGGCTCGCGCCGGCTGCCTCGACGACGGCCCGCAGGTTGTCGAGGACACGCCGCGTCTGGCTCTCGATGTCCTCACCCACCAGATCGCCCGTCACCGGATCGAGCGGGATCTGCCCGGAGCAGAACACCATGGACCCCGCGCGCACCGCCTGGGAGTACGGTCCGATCGCCGCCGGCGCGTCCGTCGTTGCAATGATCTCTCGCTTCACTATCCCACCTCTCTCGTGCCCGGGCCGGCCGCACGCGGCGCTCAACCACGGATCCGGGACACCTTGATGACGCCGCGAACGCGCTCGAGCGCGCGGCGCAGTCGATTGAGTTGGTCGATGTGGCTCACCACCACCTCGAACGTGTTGCGCGCCTTCTGATCGGCGACGCTACGGATCTGCGCGCGGCTGATGTTGACGCCCGAGGTGCCGATCACCTTGGTCATCGCCGCCAGCATGCCCGGCTCGTCGACGCAGACGACCTCGAGCGCGACCGTGCGCGGGCTGAGTGCGTCGGGCTCCCAGGCGACGTCGACGCGCCGCTGCGGATCGCTCTCGAAGACCCGTCCGCAATCGAGGGTGTGCACCGAAACGCCGCGACCGCGGGTGATGAAGCCGACGATGCGTTCGCCCGGGAGCGGGTCGCAGCAGCGCCCGTAGCGGACGAGCACGTCTTCGAGGCCGCTGACCCGAACGGGGCTACGGTCCTCCTGGCGGCCCATGCGCCGGAACAAGCGACGCAGCGGCCCTGCTGGATCCTCCGGAGCCGGCTTCTTCAGGTCTTCCGGGGGGAGCAGCTTGGCGAGCACCTGGGTCGCGGTCACCCGGCCGTAGCCGATCGCCGCGAACAGCGCGTCCTCGTCGCGTTGCGAAAGCTCCTTGAGGACGGTCTCGAGCCGACCGTCCTTGCGCAGGCCGGCGAGCGACATCCGGTAGCGAGAGAGGTCGCGTTCGAGGATCTCGCGGCCGACGGCGACGCTTCGGGTGCGCTGTTGGTGCTTGACCCAGCTGCGGATGCGATCGCGCGCCCGGCTGGTGCGGACGAAGCTGAGCCAGTCCTTGCTCGGCGTTTGCTGCCCGGTGGTGATGATCTCGACGGTATCGCCACTGCGCAGCTGGTAGCGCAGCGGCACGAGCTTGCCGTTGACGCGCGCGCCGGTGCAGTGCTGCCCGACCTCGGAGTGAATGCGGTAGGCGAAGTCGACGACCGACGAGCCTTCGGGAAAGCTCAGGAGCTCGCCTTTCGGCGTGAAGACGTAGACCTCCTCGCTGAAGAGGTCGTCCTTCACCGAGCGCATGAACTCCTGCGGGTCCTTGGTGTTGTGCTGCGATTCGAGGAGGTGGCGCAGCCAGGTGAACCGCTCGGCCTCTTTGACGTCGAGCGAGCCGACGCCCTTGTAGCTCCAGTGCGCGGCGATTCCCTCTTCGGCGACGCGGTGCATGTCGTGGGTGCGGATCTGCACTTCCATACGTTGGCCGAAAGGCCCGATCACCGTCGTGTGCAGCGATTGATACATGTTCGCCTTCGGGACGGCGATGTAGTCCTTGAAGCGTCCCGGCACGGGCTTCCACTGACCGTGAACGAAGCCGAGCGCCGCGTAGCAATCGCGGGGAGTGTCGACGATCACGCGAAAGGCGACGAGATCGTAAATCTGCTCGTAGAGAAGGTTCTGCGCCTGCATCTTCTGGTAGATCGAGAAGAAGTGTTTCGGGCGGCCGGTGACTTCGGCCTCGATGCCGTTCTCTTCGAGCTGCTTGACGATGAGGCCGATGACGTCGTCGATGTAGCGCTGGCGCTCGGCGCGTCGCTTCGCGACGTTGCGCTTGAGTTGGTAGTAGATCTCGGGCTGCAGGTAGCGGAGGGCGTTGTCCTCGAGCTCGCTCTTCATCCAGTAGATGCCGAGGCGATGTGCCAGCGGCGCGTAGATGTCGAGCGTCTCCTGCGCGATTGCCTGCTGGCGGCCTGCATCCAGGGCCGACAGCGTGCGCATGTTGTGGGTTCGATCCGCGAGCTTGATCAGGATCACGCGGATGTCGCTCGCCATCGCCAGCAGCATCTTGCGGAAGTTCTCCGCCTGCTTTTCCTCGCGGCTGCGAAAGTTGATCTGGCCGATCTTGGTGACACCGTCGACGAGCTTGGCGACCTTGGCGCCGAACAGCTCCTCGATCTCGGCGAGCGTCGTCAGCGTGTCCTCGACGGTGTCGTGCAGCAGGCCGGTGGCCACGCAATCCGAATCGAGACGCAGGTCGGCGATGAGCCCGGCCACCTCGACGGGGTGCACGAAGTAGGGCTCGCCCGACTTGCGCCGCTGTCCCTTGTGCACCGCGGCGGAGAAGTCGTAGGCGCGGCGGATCAGCTCGACGTCGGCGGTCTTGTCGTGCGTCTGCACACGATCGATCAGGCCGGAGAGGTTCATGCGCGGCAGCTCAACCCGAGTCCGCGAACCGTTGCGCCACCGCGGCTTGGATGACGTCGGCGAGCGCCTCGGGAGTCCGGTCGTCGCTGTCGAGGAGGAGATCGTAGAGGCTGGTGTCGTCGAGGTCCCACCCGTAGATCTCGAGATAGCGGCGCGCGTCGGACTGCTGGCGGGCGTCATTCTCGGCGAGCACGGCGGCGACGTTGGCGCCCTCGCGTCCGGCGACGCGGTGGGCGCGCACGGCGTCGCTGGCGGTGAGCCAGACCTTGAGCGCGTCGACCTGCTCCTGGCGGGCGACGAAAGCCGCCAGGCGCCCTTCGAGGATGACGCCGCCGGCGCGGGCCTGCGCGGCCATGCGGTCGTCGAGGGCCCGGTCGATGGAGTGGTCGCGCTCGGCGAGCGCGTTGAGCTCCGCGAGCGACAGGCCGCGCGCCTCGGCCTCGGCGCGGTAGATGTCGCCGGCGTAGACGTGCGGCACCCCGAGCCGAGCCGCGAGCAGGCGCGCAACGGTCGTCTTGCCGCTACCGGGAAGTCCGGAGATCGTGATCAGCATCGCTCACCCAATCCTACGCCATCGTCGAAGGGCGAAGTGTAACGTCCGCACCGAAGAGCGACAACTCTCAGCTCGCTCTCAGATCCGACGGATCGGGCTATTCGATGTTCTGGACTTGCTCGCGTAGCTTTTCGATTTCGGCGCGGGCTTCGAGGGTGGCGTTGGTGACGTCGAGGTCGTTGCTCTTGGCAGCGATCGTGTTGAACTCGCGGTGCGTCTCCTGGAGCAGAAAGTCGATCTTCTTGCCGACCGGGCCGTCGGCGGCGATGTGGCCGACCAACGCTTCGAGGTGGCTGCCGAGGCGCACGAGCTCCTCGGTCACGTCGCCGCGGTCGGCGACCAGAGCCACCTCCTGCAGCAGTCGCTCCTCGCTGATCTCGCGGCCGTCGAGCAGGTCGCGCACGCGCTGCTGCAGGCGCTCGAGCAACACCGGCTTGAGCTTCGCGACCCTTGCCGCGATCTGCTTGTGCAACTTCTGCAGCTGGCGGGCCCGCGCCTTCATGTCGCGCGCCAGCGCCTTTCCCTCGCGTTGGCGCTCGGCGTCGAAGGCGGCCAGCGCCCGTCCGAGCGTGTCGCGCACG
Organism: uncultured bacterium; assembly: GCA_937975525.1. Lineage (GTDB taxonomy): Bacteria > Desulfobacterota > Binatia > HRBIN30 > HRBIN30 > CALJUJ01. Next base: position 600 of record CALJUJ010000073.1, on the reverse strand, counting down.
ACAGCGAGCTCGCCGTCGGGGTCGGCCGGTGCCTCGACCACGCGCATGATCTCTCCCGCCCTACTCTGCAGCCAGCTGAGGTCGATCGTGCCACCGAGGCCGAGCGCGTCCTGCACCCGCTGCCAGCCGTCGATGTAGGCCCGCGCGAGGTCGAGATTCGGCTCGACCACCACCGCTTCGGCGGCGGCCCCGGCACGACCGATCGACACCTCGATCTTGCCGCGCGCCGCGCATTCCTGCACCGCCGCGCGCAGCTCGCTTTCCCACGCGAGCAGCTCCCGCGGCAGGTTGATCTTGACCTCCAGGAATCTCTGGTTGACGGCGCGCACCTCGACCGTGAGGGAGCGGTTGCCGCTCTGTGACCGTGCCTGGCCATATCCGGTCATGCTTTTCACGATGAACCTCCTCGGCTGCCGAGCCCGGCGATCAACTCGCGCGGGCTGGCGGTGGCCGTCCCGAGCTTACCGACGACGATGCCCGCGGCGTGATTGGCGAGCCGGGCGGCATCTTCGAGCCGCGCACCCGCCGCCAGGGCCAGTGCACACGTCGCCACGACGGTGTCGCCAGCCCCGGTGACGTCGAAGACCTGGCGCGACGTCG
>CALJUJ010000072.1 GCA_937975525.1 uncultured bacterium | reverse complement strand
CGCTGCCCGAGGTCGGCTGGCGCTGGGTGTTCGTCGGTTCGTCGGCGCTCGGGTTGCTCGCCCTCGCTGGCCGGTGGGCGCTGCCCGGTCCCGACCGCGCGGTCGAGGCGGCCGCGCCGCTGCCGGCGCGGGCGCTGCTCTGGCCGGCCCACCGCCGCGCGACGCTGGTGCTGCTCGCGGTGCTGACGCTGCACATGGCAGGGTTCTGGTGCGTCTACGCCGAGCTGCCGGTCGCGCTGATCCGGCTGCACGCGGTGCCCGCGGCCGACGTCGGCTGGTTCCAGATCCAGGTCAACGCGGTGCACGTCGTCGCCGACGTGCTGTTCGGGTTCCTCGCGGCCCGGCTCGGGCGGCTCCGGGTGTTCGTCGTGTTCTGCGTCGTGTTCGCCGCCGGGCAGGCGCTGGTGCTCGGCCGGCTCGAGTCGCTGCAGCAGGACTTCGCCTCGTTCACGCTCGCCGTCGCGCTGATGGGCCTCGGCGCGGGCACGTGGTCGTGCTTCGGCGCCCTCTTCGGGCAGTACTTCCCGGCGGCGCTGCGCGCGACCGCCGCGGCGCTGTGCTACTCGCTCGCGCGCGGCGTGCAGCTGCCGCTCAAGCCCGCGGTCGGCGCGGCGTTCGAGCACACCGGTTCGTTCGCGCCGGCGCTGTGGGTCGGCATCGCGTGCGCGCTCGCTTCGGCGGCGCTGGTCCTGGCGCTGCCGCGCGCGCGCCGGGGGTAGGGCGTCTCGCGGGCGGCGCCGCGGCTACGGTGGCGGCGAGATGGGCGTTCGGCGCGACTGCCGGCGGACGAGACACGCGAGCAGCCCGAGAGCGCTGGCGAGCATCACGTGCTCTGACCTGCTCGCCTCGAACAGCGCGCCGAAGCAACCACACGGTGAGGGAGAAGCGAAAGCCGCGACGATCGCCGCCGCGGCGCCCACCTGGACGAGGACCGCGATGCTGCACGTGCAGCGCTCGAGAGCCAGCATCCCGGAGAGCGCGACTTCGCCGACGCCCACCCAGAAATACGGCCCTGCCCCCAACAGGTAGTGAGGTTCATGGCCCGACAGCAGTTTCGCGAGACCGGTGACCGCGAGCGCAAGCGCGAGCAGTATCCGCCCGCCAGATTTCACGGGCTATTCCCCCACGCGCACGACCAACGTCTTCTGGCCGCGCGGGATCACCAGGTTCTCGACCGTGCGATCGAGCCCGAGGGGCTCGACGACGAGGTCGAAGGGGATGTTTCGCGGAACGCTGGGTCTGACGATCACCCCCTGGTCTGGCCCGAGGGTGCCGATCGTGTACCGCGACAGCGTCTTTCCGTCCATGGCGACGCTCACCCGCGCGATCACCTCTCTGCCGGCCGGCCCCAGAATCCGCACCTCGATCGGCTCTATCGCGAAGGGCAGACGGACGGATCTCCTCTGCGTCTCGCCCGGAGCGACCTGTATGCGTCCGATTCGGCCGCCGATGGCCGCGGCGACCACGCCGTCCCGACAGACGACAACGTGGGTTCCTGGGGGGACTTCGACCGGCACGCCGACCTCGAGCGGAACGGTCGAGAAGAGCCGCTGCCGCTCGTCGGGCGGCACGGATGCCATCGTGGAGGCATCGAGCTCCGTGCCGTAGGCCGGGCCGCCGCGGAACGAGCAACCCTCGAGCTCGACCGGGGCATCGTCGGGAGCCGTCGCATCGACCTGGATGAAGCTCGACACTGCGGGACCGGATCGAAACGCGAGTTCCTCGGGGACGAACTCGCGCATGGGAAGATACGGGAGCTCGCGCCGGATCCATCCCTGGACGGAATGGAACGCCGTGAACACCGTCTTCTTCTCGTCTCCGTGCGCGTCCCAGGTCGCGGTGGTCAGCAAGCTGTCCGGGTGCCTCTCCACGACCTCCAGATACAGCTTCCTGCCAGCCGTGGTCTGCCGGCCTATTCCTCTGGAGCCGCTGGTCTCGAACGCATAGGCCACGAAGTGCCCGCCGCCCGATGACGAGACTCCTGCGACCCAGAGCGTGCTGAACGTGACCCTCTTCCTGCAGGACTCGGCCGCCCGCAGCATGCTGGTCGTACCATCGACGCTGGGGATGCGTCCCTCGGAACGCGCGGCGAGGAAGTAGTCTCCCGGCGACACTTCGATCCTCGCGATCCCATCCGGGCCCGAACGGGCGCTGTAGCCGTCCGGAACAAGGCGCTCGTCCGTTCCGACTGCTCCGGGGGTGTTCGTGATCGGGTGGCGACGGAGCGAGATCTCCGCATCGGCGATCGGCTTCGCGAACTCGTCGACGCACTCGACTTCCATGGATACCGCGGGCGCGAGAACGAAGGTCAGGTCCGAGAGCATCGGTCGCGAATCCGGGAAGAACCCCGGCCGCTCCACGGAGACGACGAACGCGTCCGCGGCTGACCACGGATAGCGCAGGACGCCGGAGTCGTCGGTGGCCCCGAGCCACCCGTCGTCGGCCTCCCCTCGTCTCCTGAGGCCCGCCGCGGGCCCGGCGAAGCACATCGCTTCGGAGACGGGGCGCCCGTTCGAGTCGAAGACGCGCACCACGTGAGCGCGGGTCGCGGCCTGTCGGTCCGGCATCGTCGCCTGCGCGGAACGATCTGGCTCCCGAACGGGACTGCCCTCGATCGGCTGGGCGCCTCCGGGGACGGGCGGTTCGCCCTTCGGGCGCAGCAGGAACGCTGTGGCGAGCGACCCGATGGCCAAGACCACGAGCAGGCCGACCCGAGTCCGACGATTCACGTTCATACGAGGAGGCCCGAGCAGAAGTGGTTGCTGGGATCAGCGCTGGCACGCCGCGGCGGGCGCGAGCTGTTCCCACCTAATGGCATTCGCACACGGTCGTGTTGTACGGGGAAGGACCGTGGTGGATGCAGTCGGCGACGCAGGTTCCGGGGACGCAGTACGTGGACGTGCCCGTCTTGTGGCTGCCTTCGCTCGGATTGACCAAGCGAGCCGTGCAGTAGTCGCCGCCGAAGTACGTCCCAGATGCGTTTCGACAGAGGCATTCCGCTTCCGGCGGGTCCTTGGAATCGATGATCCTCCAAGAGCATGTATATCCTGCGCCCGGAACGGGAAAGCAGGAGCCTTGGCATGAGTAGACGACGAGGGGGCTCACGTATTCGATATGGTCCATGTGGCACCCGATCGGATCCCCGGCAGGTGGGAACGCGAATGCGGCGAGTCCGAAGGTCGCAGCGAACAAGCAGGCAACGGTCCCGTTGGTGGTCATGGGTCCTAGGTGGGGGAGACAATCATGAGCAGGAA
>CALJUJ010000071.1 GCA_937975525.1 uncultured bacterium | reverse complement strand
GCGCCACCATCTTCGGGGCGCGCCGGAACCAATAGTACCGGCCGCCTGCTGGCACGGATCACGCCTTCGCTGACGCTGCCGACGAGGGCACGGTACAGGGCGCCGTGGCCGTGCGAGCCGAGGACGATCAACTCGGCGTCGATCTTGTCGGCGCGTTCGAGGATCGTCTCCACCGTCGCTCCTTGGATGGAAATCGCGTGTGCGCTTAGGCCGCGCTCCCGCAAGTTCTCGGCCCGACGTTGGAGCTCCCGATGCTCGCTCCGCATCTCGGCGGCGACGTGCTCGCGCACCGTGTCCGGACCCGTCTCGTAGCCGACGAACGCCGGGTCGGGCGCGGCGACGTGGAGCAGTACGACCTCGGCTCCGCTCAATCGTGCCCACGCAGCGGCGATCTCGACCGCAGAGTCGGTGACGGCGGAAAAATCGACGGGGACGAGTATGGGTCGCATCAGTAATTCCTCGACTTCGTTTACTTTGCTGGGCGCGTGCGTAAATCTACGCGCGTGCATAGCACATTACGCCGGGCGTGCCTCGTTGGTGGCAGGAGGATGCGATGACGGAAGTCGAGACGAATCTGCGGGATCTGGAACGTTTCCGGCCGCTGATCGGTGACACGAAGGCGACGCGCGGGCTGAGCATTGCGGATAGGCTGCAGTAGACACTGGGCGATCGGGTCATCTGGAACGTCAACTCCACGGCAACCGGTGGGGGCGTCGCCGAAATGCTCCGCCCACTGCTCGGCTACGTTCGCGGGGCCGGGTTCGATTGCCGCTGGACGACAATCGACGGCGAGCCGGACTTCTTTCGGGTCACCAAGCGCTTGCACCACTCCCTGCACGGATCTGTGGGGGATTCCTCTTTGCTCGATCAGGAGGCCCACGAGGTCTACCAACGGGTGTGCGGCCGCAACGCGAAGGAGTTCCTCGAGCGGGTTTCGCCGCACGACGTCGTCATCCTGCACGATCCGCAAACCGCAGGGCTCGCCGACCCTCTGATCGATGCCGGCGCGCTCGTCATCTGGCGGTGCCACATCGGCCACAGTACGACCGATCCCGAGGTCGAGGGAGGCTGGCGCTTTCTCGAGCCCTACTTGCGCAACGTTCCAGCCTTCGTCTTCTCGCGGCGCGCCTACGTGCCCCCGTACTGCGACCATGGGCGCTCGACGATCATCACGCCGAGCATCGACGCCTTCTCGCCGAAGAACCAGGAGCTCGACGACGACACGGTGCGCGGCATCCTCGCCCAGGCCGGGCTCGTCGCCGGGCGCGCAGCCGGGGCCTCGCGCGCCTTCGAGCTCGAGGACGGGACGCGGCGAACCGTGAAGCGGCGCGCCAACGTCGTCCGCGTCGGGCACGCGCCCGCCTTCGACGTACCCTTGATCGTCCAGGTGTCGCGCTGGGATCCGCTCAAGGACCCGGTCGGCGTCGTTCGCGGCTTCGCGGCGCTCGTCGCCGGCGGCGGCGCCGGCAATGCCGAGCTGGTGCTCGCCGGACCGGACGTCAGTGCCGTGACCGACGACCCGGAAGGCGCGATCGTTCTCGAGGAGGTCAAGGAGGAGTGGAGCGGCCTGCCGGAGGAGATCCGGCGCCGCGTGCACCTGGCGTCGCTGCCGATGGACGACGTCGACGAGAACGCCGCCATCGTCAATGCCCTGCAGCGGCATGCGGCGATCGTCGTGCAGAAGAGCCTGCACGAGGGATTCGGTCTCACGGTGCCGGAAGCACTGTGGAAGGGCCGTCCCGTTGTCGCGAGCGCGGTGGGCGGAATCTGCGATCAGATCACCAACGGCGTGCACGGCTTGCTGCTCCGCGATGCCGCCGACGTGTTCGGGTTCGCCGCCGCGCTCAAGCGTCTGCTCGACGAAAAGGCGCTGGCGGCGCGCCTCGGGGCCCAGGCCCGCGAGCGCGTGCGCGAGCGCGTCCTCGGATTCCAGCATCTGGTCAAGTACGCGAAGCTGATCGGCGAGCTCGATCAGAAGCGAAGTCGGAAGCGCGCAAAGGCCGGGCGACGTTGAGCTCCGGCGCCGTGCCGCGTCGTTGATCGATGGGCGGTGACGTTCGCAAGACGCGCTTCAGCACGGCCGAGACGGAGGCCTTCGCGCAGAAGCTGCAGGCCGATCTCGAAGCCCTCCAACGCATCTTGCTCCGGCCTGGGTTCGGGGTCGGCGCGGCGACGCTCGGTGCCGAGCTCGAGTTCTTCCTCGTCGACGGCCGCGGCCGGCCCGTACCAATCGCGCGGCCGGTTTTGGCACGAGCTCTCGATCCACGCCTGTCGCTCGAGATCGACCGCTTCAACCTCGAGTTCAACGCTTCTCCCGTCACTCTTCGTGGGCGTCCGTTCTCGCAACTGGCGGACGATCTGCGTCGCTCGATGAGGGCGATCGATGCCGCCGCCGCAGGGCACGGCGGCCGCGTCGCGATGATCGGTATCCTACCGACGCTCACCGAGGCCGACCTCGACGCTAACGCGATGGTCGACTTGCATCGGTTCCATGCACTTGCCGAAGGCATACGCCGCGCCCGCCGAGGCCCGTTCGTCATCGACATCCAAGGTCGCGAGTCGCTGCGCATCGACTGCGAGGAGGTCACGCTCGAGGGCGCCAATACCGGCTTTCAAGTCCATCTGCGCGTTCCTCCCGAGCGCTTCGCCGACGCCTACAATGCAGCACAGATGGCGACGGCGCCGGCGCTTGCCGTGTCGGCGAATTCACCGATCTTTCTCGGCTGCCAGCTCTGGGAAGAGACGCGCATCGCTCTCTTCCGGCAGGCCGTGGACGAACGCGCGCCCGAGTCGGCCTGGCGCCCAGGGCGGGTTTCGTTCGGGCATGGGTGGCTGCGTGGCGGTGTGAACGAGCTCTTCGCCGAATGCGTCGCACTGCACCGCCCGCTTCTTCCACAGTCCTTCGAGGAAGATCCGCTCGCGGTCGTCGCCCGCGGCGGCGTGCCCGAGCTCGGCGAGCTGCGCCTGCACGCCGGCACCGTGTGGACGTGGAACCGGCCGGTCTACGACCCTGCCGACGGCGGCCACCTGCGCATCGAGCTGCGGGCGTTACCGGCGGGCCCGACCGTGCGCGACATGGTCGCGAGCGC
>CALJUJ010000070.1 GCA_937975525.1 uncultured bacterium | reverse complement strand
CTAGAGGTCACCTCGATCGTTGCGGGCACCGCGCTCCCGGTGCCATTGAAGGACCCGAGCTTCGACAACGTCGGCGGAACGCTTTCCTACGCCGCGGGCGCGTTTTCGTCCTTCCCCACCGGTATCTTCGCTCTGGCGACGGTTCACTTCGAGCGTCGCGCCGGCGCTGACGACTGTACGTCCTCTGCGGCACTCGATCTTCATGCCGTGGTGCCGCGCCGCAGCGACGTGAGCTTCCTCGGCGCCAGCATCCTGGCAGACCTACGCGGGGCCACCGTCGGACTCGAGCCGGCTTGCACGCCGACGCCGACGCCGGTGCGGCCGACTGCGTCGCTAGCCGGGCGCATCACCTATTATGCGGGTGGTATGGACGTTCCCGGCGTTGTCGTCCACCTGCACGGAGAGGCAACGGATGCGGACGTGACGCAGGCGGATGGACGCTTCGCGTTTCCAGCGGTGCCTCAGGGGAACGCTTTCTTGGATCCCAGCAAGCGGGGCGACCTGGGCGATGCAATCAGCGCCTACGACGCCGCGCTCGTCCTGCAGCACCTCGCAGGCGCGGCGACCCTATCCGAGCGGCAGGCTGCGGCGTGCGATGTCGACGGTGACGCCGGGCTGTCGGCGGCGGATGTCACGGCGATCCTGGCGCAGCGCGTGGGACTCACCGCGGCCTTCGCGGCGGCTGATGCATGCATGTCGGACTTCGTCTTCTTTCCGGAAGCGCAACCCATCGGCGGAGCCGTAGCCCATCTGCCCCGGCTCGCCCCCACGGCCGACGGCTGCATGTCCGGCGGCGTCGTCTACCAGCCGTTGCGCAGGGATGCGGCGGACCAGGACCTGGCGGCGGCGGTGCTCGGGGATTGCAGCGGCAACTGGGCCGCGAGTCCCACGCCTGTTCCTTGACGCTGCGGGGTGGCGCGTCGCTCGGCGGGGTGCGTGCCGGAAATCCGGGCGATGCCCTCGGATCGGGCAGGTCGACCGATGCGGTTCGTGCCGATTTTCCGAAAGCGCGAGCCCGGCGGCCAATTTGCTTTGGCACTCCGCGATGTCGACTCTCCTTCGCGAGCCCGCCACCGGCGCCAGCCTCATCGCCTCGCCCATCCAGCGCTACCTCGAGCGGCTGCACGACAAGTACGCCCAGCTCGAAGACGGCGAGGTCGCTTCCTACATTCCCGAGCTGTCGCACGCACAGCCGCACTGGTTCGGCATCGCGGTCGCGACCACGGATGGACAGGTCTACGAGGTCGGAACGACGCGACAAGCCTTCACCATCCAGTCGATCTCGAAGGCGTTCACCTACGGCCTGGCGCTCGAGGACGTCGGCCGCGCCGAGGTGCTCGCGAAGATCGGAGTCGAGCCGACCGGTGACGCGTTCAACTCGATCAGCCTGCACCCCGAAACGGGTTGTCCGTTGAATCCGATGATCAACGCCGGCGCGATCGCCTCGACTTCGCTCGTCGCCGGCAACTCGCCGGAAGATCGACTGGCGCGCATTCTCGCGGTCTTCGGCCTCTACGCCGGCCGCGGCCTGGAGATCGACGCGACCGTCTACGCGTCGGAGAAGCGCACCGGACATCGCAACCGGGCGATCGGTCACATGCTCCGCAACTTCGACATCCTCACCGAGGACCCCGAGCCGGACCTCGATCTGTACTTCCGCCAGTGCTCGATCAACGTCGATTGCCGCGACCTCGCGGTCATGGCGGCGACGTTGGCCAACGGCGGCCGCAACCCGATTACCGGCGAACGAGCGATCCGGCCCGAGCTCGTCGACAGCGTTCTCAGCGTGATGACCACGTGCGGCATGTACGACTCTGCCGGCGAGTGGGTGTACTCGGTCGGCATGCCCGCAAAGAGCGGCGTCGGCGGCGGCGTCCTCGCCGTGCTGCCCGGACAGCTCGGCATCGGAGTCTTCTCGCCCCCGCTCGATGCCCACGGCAATAGCGTTCGCGGGGTGCGTGTCTGCCAGGACATGTCGCGCGACTTGAACCTGCACTTCCTGCGTCTGCCGCGCTCGTCGCGCTCCGCGGTGCGCAACGTCTACGACCTCGCCGACGTGAGCTCGAAGCGTCGGCGGTTGCCGGCCGAGCGCGAGATCCTCGACCGAACCGGACGGCGGGCCCGCGTCTACGATCTGCAGGGCGATCTCGTGTTCTCGACGATCGAGCTCGCGGTGCGCAAGATCGTCGGCGCCTCGGACGAGGTCGACGTGGCGGTGATGGACTTGCGGCGGGTCACGCAGGTCGACCCTGCTGCCTCGCAGCTCCTGCTGGACCTGGTCCTCGCGTACCGCGACGCGGGAAAGCACGTGTGCTTCGCCGGCGCCGACGCGCAGCCGAAGCTGCTGCGCTTTCTCGACGAGCAGTTGTCTGTGATCGGCAAGCCGGTGCGGCCGCTCGCGTTCGCCGATACCGACCTGGCCCTGGAGTGGTGCGAGAATCGCCTGCTCGCTGCCGACGGAGCGGCAGCGGCCGTACCCGTGCCCGCCGAGCTCGCCGACAACGCGGTCTGCCAGGGGTTGAGCCCGGACGAGGTTGCCGAGCTCGAACGTCACGTCGAGGCGGTGACGTTTCCGCGCGGCGCCCTGGTGATTCGCCGTGGCGAGGCCGCCGAACACCTGTACTTCCTGATGCGTGGCGAGGTCAGCGTCACCGTCGATCTGCCCACCGGCCAGCTCAAGCGCTTGGCGACCTTCTCGCCTGGGATGGTCTTTGGTGAGCTCGCGGTGGTCGACCGCGGGCCGCGCACGGCCGACGTGCGCTCCGACACCGACGTCGAGTGCCTGGCGCTATCGGCCGATGCGCTCGATCGCCTCGGGGAGCGTCATCCGGCGATCAAGGCGACGATGCTCGCGAATCTGCTCCGCAGCGCAAGTCGCATGGTGACGCGTCTCAACCACGAGGTCGCGACCTTCGTTTCGTGAGTGGCGCCGGCGCTCAGCGGAACGCTCCTGCGCGCCAGGCGCGCCACGCCTCGCGCGCGAGCGCGAGCAGCGGAATCGGTTGGTCGCGCCAGGTTTTGTCGAAGCGGAAGTCGGTGTGTCGCTCGATCTTCCACATGACGTACTCGGGGCCTCCGTCGACGGTGTAGCCGTTGCGCAGAATGCGCAGCAACGAAAGTAGCTTGGAAGTCACGCCGCGGCGTCGCCAGGCGGCTTGCCGCATCCGTCGCTCGGCGGGTGGAACGGCGACCCGGTAGCGCTCGGGAGCGACGACCTCGGCGTCGAAGGGGAGCAGCTCGAGCGCCGTTCGCGTCACGTCCCGGTAGTAGTCGGCAAAGGCGGCGAACAAGGCGGCGGAGCGGTCGGGTCCTTCGCTGCGCAGCTCGGTGTTGTAGCTGCGCGACAAGCCGGCGACCCAGAGGTCCTCGACGCTGAACTCTTCCGGCACGAGTGCGAGCGCGTTGCGGACGAACGTCGCCACCGCCGTCGCGCAGCCGCGCGCGAGCTGGTCGCGAACACCGGAATCGGCCGCCCAGACCAGGGCGACGGGCTGGGAGAAGCGTCCCCAGAAGTAAGATTCGCGCCGGCTGTCGTCCATGAAGGCGACGAAGGATGCCAGCTCGACGACCGCGTATTTCGCGCGCACGGTGCCCTCCGGGGTCGTGGTCTCGAGGTAGAAGACGTTCGGCGGCAAGACGCGGTTGAGCCAGACGAGCACGCGGCGGTCGTAGGTCTGTTCGTAGCGATCCACGAGGACGTAGAGGTCGAGCACGCCTTCGTAGTCGTCGGCGCCGCGCAGGCACGAACCGTAGAAGAGCACGGCAACGGCATCGGGGTGGCGTTCGCGCGCGGCGACGGTGAGCGCGTGGGCCCCCGGCGATACCGGTCGGTCGAACTCTTCGGCGACGCGTTCTTCGAGCCGTTTCCGGGCGTTCATGCCGGCGCACCGGCGCGTAGGAACGCGGCGGTGTGGGGCGCGGTGATGCGGACGCGCGTTTCCGGTCCGGCCTCGAAGAGCTCGCCATCGAGCGTGAAGCCGGCGTCGATGGTGAGCTCGAGCCGTTCGCCGTCGCGGCTCTCGTAGCCGTTTTCGGGGGTCAGCCAGCGCCCGCGGCGCCCGCGCAATGCCGGAATCAGGGCCAGCAGAAAACGCCGCGGGCGGTAGGCGATGGCGCTGTAGCGCAACGGCCCGCGACGATCGCCCCAGAACGGGCGGATGCCGAGGAAAAGATGGTCGAGCGTGCTGGCGACGAGTCCGAGCTGGGGCCCAGAGGCGACGGGCGTCGCGTCCATGGTTCCGGTCATTCGCATCGGCGGAAAGATCTCACCGGCGCGGCCGCTGACGATGCTGAGCACGAACCAGGCGAGAGTTACGGCGGGGCCGGCGGCCCCGTGCGCGCCGCGCGACTCGACGCGATCCTTCGCGAAGCGAATGGCGTTGTAGATCGCGCCGGCCGAGCACTGCAGCGCGCACAGGGGCGGCGCCCACAAGCTGGTTTCGATCTGCATCACGGCACGGTGGACGACGTGTCCGTCGAGGCGGCCACGCGCGGCGGCTTGCAGGGCAGCGGCGATCGCCCGCGGCGGTTGCTTCTGCCAGCCGACGTCGCCGGGGATCGTGTTGCTGGTGCCGCCCGGCACGACGGCGAGCAGCGGTTGCGGGGCGGGTGGGTTTGCGGCGAACAGGGCGGTGAGCACCATTTGCACCGTGCCGTCGCCGCCATTGACGATCAGCAGCTCGGTGCCGTCGCGTGTCGCGTCGACGGCAGCGCGATGGATCTCGGTCGGCGTCGAGGCTTCGATGTGGGGGACGTGGAACGGCGCCACCGCGGCGCGCACGCG
>CALJUJ010000069.1 GCA_937975525.1 uncultured bacterium | reverse complement strand
GCCGGGCAACATCCGCGAGCTCCAAAACGTCATCGAGCGCTCGGTGATCATGGCGCGCTGTGGCACGTTGCGCTTCGATCTGCCTCACGCGCAGGCGCTCGCAGGCGACGATGCGAGCCGGCCTGCCCCGCTCGCCAGCGACATCGTCCCCGAAGCCGAGATGCGCCGCCGCGAGCGCGCCAACGTTCTCGCCGCGCTCGAACGGACCGACTGGCGCGTTTACGGACCAGGAGGCGCCGCAGAGCTCCTGGGCATCAAGCCGACGACCCTCGCATCGCGGATCAAGAAGCTGGGTATCGAGAAACCCAGCTGACCTCGGCAACTGAGCTGCACCACCGTACCGTTCGGGGCGGGATCCAGGCTCCAGCCAACCGCATCGCAGCGCCGAAGTGTGAAGGGCGCAGGGATGCTAGGAGGGAGTGGCGCGCCCCGTGACCTGCCCTCCGAAGTTGGTCCAGCCTTGATGAGAGCCCGCCTTCCCCTCCCAGGTCTCGGGATGGGCCGTGGGGAGGGATTCGTTGGACACGGGAGAGTCGAAAAAGTATTGGAATCACCGAGGAGAGGTGACGGAGTGGACGATCGTGCACGCCTGGAACGCGTGTGTGCCTTCACGGGCACCGTGGGTTCGAATCCCACCCTCTCCGCTCTCGCCGCCGGGGGCCCAACTCCCTGGACGCGGCGCATTCATCGTGCCACACTCACCCGTGGCGGGTGGCCGAAAGCGATAGCTAGGTCCCGCGCAAGAGCGCATCGCGAACTCCGTCAGGTCCGGAAGGAAGCAGCGGTACCGGTCGCGTCTCTGTGTTGCGGGGAAGCCTAGCTATCGCTTTCGGCCACTCGCACCTCGGAGCACCCAAGGCAGATTCGCATTCGATGAGCTACCTCGTCCTCGCGCGCAAATGGCGACCGCAGACGTTCGAGGAGATCGTCGGCCAGGAACACATCGCCACCACCCTGCAGAACGCGATCCGCGCCGACCGCGTCGCCCACGCCTTCCTGTTCACCGGAGTCCGGGGCGTCGGCAAGACGACCGCCGCGCGCGTCCTCGCCAAGGCCCTCAATTGCGAGGAAGGCCCCACCCCGACGCCGTGCAACACCTGCAAGAATTGCACGGAAATCACCGCAGGCTCGGCCGTCGACGTCCTCGAAATCGACGGCGCCTCGAATACCGGTGTCGACGACGTTCGCGAGATCATCGAAAACGTCCGCTACCGTCCGGCCTCGAGCCGCCTGAAGATCTACATCATCGACGAGGTGCACATGCTCTCGACGAGCGCCTTCAATGCGCTGCTCAAAACCCTCGAAGAGCCGCCCGCCCACGTCAAGTTCATCTTCGCCACCACCGACCCCCACAAGGTTCCCCACACCATCCACTCGCGCTGCCAGCGCTACGATTTCAAGCGGATCGCCTACCGCCAGATCGTCGAGCGGCTGCAGAAGATCGCCGCCGCCGACGGCATCGAAGTCAGCGAGCGGGCGCTGTTCCTGATCGCCCGCGAGGGCGAGGGCAGCATGCGCGACGCCCAGTCGCTGTTCGATCAGGTCATCGCCTTCGCCGGCAGCGACGTCGCCGACGCCGACGTCGCTGCGGCGCTCGGCCTCGCCGACCGCGAGCGCCTGTTCGAGTTGGCAGGCGCCCTCGCCCGCCGCGAGCCGCAGCGCGCCCTGGAGGTCCTCGGCCAGCTCTACGACTACGGCTACGACCTGCGCCGCCTCACCCGCGACCTGCTCGAGTATTTCCGCAACCTGTCGGTCGCGAAGCTCCTCCCGGACTCCGAGCTGCTCGCCGACCTCCCTTCCGAGGAGCGCGAGTTGCTCGCCGAGCACGCCGCGGCGGTCGAGCACGCCGACCTCGACCGCGCCTTTCGCCTCCTGGTCGCAACCGAGGGCGAGGTCGCCCGGGTTCCCTACCCGAAGCTCGTGCTCGACATGGCGGTGATCAAGCTGGCGACGCTGGAGCCGGTGCTCTCGGGCGACGAGCTGCTGCGGCGCATCGACGCGCTCTCGGACGGTACCCCGCCGGGCGGAGGCGGCACGGGAACGCGAGGCGCGAGCCACGCGCGTGCACGCCCGACGTCCGCCAGCAAGGCGCCGCGCGCGAACCCGGCCGCGCCCAAGTCGTGGAGTGGCTTCGTCGAGTTCGTCGGCAGCGAGCAACTGACCTTGCAGCCCTACCTCGATGCGGCGACGGCGCTCGCCTTCGGCGCGGATCAAATCACGCTGCAGGCCCCCGAAGGCTACTTCTTCGACTTCCTCTCGCAGCCCGCACAGGTCGAAACCCTGGAGCGCCTCGCGGCCAGCTACTTCGGATCCCCGGTGCGCGTCAGCGTCGCCAGCGGTACGCCGCCAGCGGACGACGGCCCGCAGAAGCCGACCGCCGCCGAGCTCCACGAGCGGGCCCTCGGCAATCCCATCGTCCAGGCGGCCATCGACGTGTTCGGCGGCCAGCTACACGACGTCCGCCAGCGACGGCGGCCACAGAAAGGAACCCGATGAGCGACGGTTTGAACAAGCTCGGTGACGTGCTCAAGCAAGCCCAGCAGCTGCAGGAGCAGATGAGCGAGCTGCAGCGACAGGCCGCAGAACGCACGGTCGAGGGCAGCGCAGGCGGAGGGATGGTTCGCGTGATCGTCAACGGTCGCCTCGAAGTCGTGTCCGTCGAGATCGATCCGGCGGCGCTTGCCGCCGACGACAAAGAGATGCTGCAAGACTTGATCGTCGCCGCGGTCAACCAGGGCGTACGCAACGCGCAGACGCTCGTGGCGCAGGAGATGAAGAAGCTCACCGGCGGGCTCAACCTGCCGGGCTTCGACCTCGGCTGACCCAATCCGCCGGCCATGGCACTTCTCCCACCGGCGTTCGATCGCTTGGTACGAGCGCTGATGCGCCTGCCCGGCGTCGGGGAAAAGACCGCGACGCGGCTCGCCTACCACCTCCTGCAAGCCGACCGCAACGAAGTCGACGATCTCGCCGACGCGCTCCGGCGCATGCCCGCGGAAACGCGCCTTTGCTCGCAGTGCCTCGGACTCGCTGCCGAAGACCCTTGCGACCTCTGCCGCGATCCGCAACGCGATCGTCGCGCCATCTGCGTCGTCGAACGGCCGGCCGATCTCGTCGCCCTCGAGCGCTCGGGTGGCTTCCGCGGCCACTACCACGTGCTACACGGCTGCCTCGCCCCCCTCGACGGCGTAGGCCCCGACCAACTTCGCATCAAGGAGCTGCTCGGCCGCCTGGCGGACGGCAGCATCGACGAAGTCGTGGTCGCCACCAATCCCACGGTCGAAGGAGAGGCGACGGCGCTCTACCTCGCCCGCCTCATCAAGCCCCTCGGCGCCCGGGTGACGCGCATCGCCCACGGTCTCGCCGTCGGTTCGGACGTCGAGTACGCCGACAGCGTCACACTCGGCCGGGCGCTCGACGGCCGCCGCGATCTTTGAGGTGGGACCTCCCGCCTAGGGTGACGAGCTCCTCCCGGTACGATCGTCGAGCGTGGCCAGGCGCAGGGCGGCGCGCCGCTCCTCGCAATCGGCACAGTGCGGCCGATCGCACACGAATGCGGCCGGATCTTCCCGCAATGCCGTGGCGGCGAGGGTCACGAGGTAGCGAATCGGGATGCGCCGTGCATGGCCGGCGGGCAGCTCGACCTGCCGGACCTTGGCCGGGTCGAGTCTCGCTTCGAGCCGATCGAACGCAATGCTGCAGCCGGGAACGTTCTCCAGAACGACGCGCTCGTCGTACCCGGCAGCGTTGATGCGAACTGCGGTTCGCCGTCGCAGGTAGGCTACGCCGAGTTGCTCCTCGGCGAGGTGCAACGCGGTCGCAGCCCGCAGCGACACTCCGAGCAGGAGCACGTCGCCTTGCGCGACGTTGAGCTTCTTGAGCGGGCCGAGGACGTTGTTGTCGCGCTGCGTGGAAAGCACGCCGCGCCCATGATGTCCCCAGGCGCAGAAGGAATGGGTCGGATGATTGCTGCGGAGCACCGTCGGCAGGCGCCGGAAGCTCTCGGCGATGGCGCCGACTGTCGCATCGACGGACAGCTCCGGGTGAAAAGACGCGATGGCGCGACCGCCTTCTGCCGGGAGTGTTTGGTCGGCCGTGAAGGCCGGCATGATGATCGCGCCCGCCTCGCCGACGGCGTCCATCAGCGCCGCACACACCGCATCGGCTCCGCCCTCCACGTCGCCGATACCAGCAAGCGAGCTGTGGACGACGATCTGGCGCCCATCGATGCCGAGCTTGGCCAGAAGGAAGGCGATCTCGTCACGGGTCATCGGCACGGGAGCCGCGGCGAGCGGGTCCTCACCCGTTTCGCAGCAGCGAGCCTCCCGCAGGATTCCCGAACGACAACCATGAGTTGCATTCGAGCATGCGGAACAGCGCAAGGCAAAGCAGCACGCCGCCGGGCGGGCACGTCGCTCGCGGCGAGACATCGGCGGCGAAGGCCGGAGCGTCGACGCTCGTCGTCCGTTCCGCCGCGGCGAGCGAGGCACTCGGATACGCGGGCGAGCATGTACCGCGCGCCGCGAACCTTGGCGCACCGAACCGGCCGCGTGGCGCCCGTGCCACGTCGCGTCGCCGACGCGCCACACCGCTGCGGCCACGGACCATGCGCGACGCGCCGCTGGCGTACTCGGCGCGGCACTTGCTACCAGTGAGATGCCGATGAGCGAATGGAGGAATAGTCTCGGTCGTCTCGAGCTACGCGGCGCCCGCTGGTGGGGGTTGGCGGCCGGGCTCGTCGTCGGCGGCATCGACGTCGCGATCTGGATCCTGCTCGGCGTCTCGTTCGCCATCGACGGGGTCGACGTAGCCGTGCTCGTCGCAGCCTACTTCGGCATATCGTTCGGGGTTCTGGGATATCTGTTGGGCGACCTCCTCGAGACCCGCGGCCGCGAGAGCCGGCAACGGCAAGAGCTGCTTGCCCAGGGCGAGTCGCTCGACGCCGCCCGGCTACGGCTGCGCGAAACCGAGAAGCTGGCAGCCCTCGGCCAGCTCGCCGCCGCGATTGCGCACGAAGTACGCAATCCGCTGGCGGTGATCCGCTCGGCGGCCCAGAATCTTCGCGAGGCGTCCGTCGTCGAACGGCCCGACGTCGACGTGGCTTGTGGGTTCATCACGGACGAAATCGACCGGCTCACGAACGTAACGTCATCCCTCCTCGCTTTCGCACGGCCGCTGTCGCTGCATCCCGCGCCGACGCCGATCGGCCCGTTGGTCGATCGGGTACGCGCGCTGTCGGCCTCGCGCCTCGCGTCCAAGCGACTTCGCCTGGACATCGGCGGCGAAGCGGATGCGGTGGCACTCGTCGATGCCGACTTGCTCAGCCAGGTGCTGCTCGACCTCGTCGACAACGCTGCGACGGCAAGCCCCACGGGAGCGGCGCTCCGTATCGACAGCCGCCGCAGCGGCGACCAGGTCGAGGTCGCGGTGAGCGACGCGGGTCCCGGTATCGCGCCGGAGCTGCGGACGCGTGTCTTCGACCCGTTCTTCACGACCCGGCGAAACGGCACCGGACTGGGGCTCGCCGTCGCTCGGCAGATCGTCGAAGCGCACAACGGGCGTATCGCCGTGGACGATGCCGTCGGCGGCGGCGCACGGTTCGTCGTCCACGTCCCCGGTGCAGCTGTCGCGGCAGGGTCATGAAGCCACGCGTATTCGTCATCGACGACGAGCCACGCATGGCTCAGGTCATCGCCACGGCGCTCGGACACGGTGGCTTCGACTGCCACACGTTCACGGAGCCGAGCGAGGCACTCGCTGCGGCCGCGGAGGCGGCACCCGACGTGGTCGTCAGCGACGTCCGCATGCCCGGGATGGACGGCATGGAGCTGCTCGACCAACTTCGCACTTCGTGTCCCGACGTCCCCGTCGTCCTCGTCACCGCCCACGGCAGCGTACCCGCCGCGGTGTCCGCCATCCGCAAGGGCGCGTTCGACTACGTCACCAAGCCGTTCGACAACGACGAGCTACGGGCTGCGGTCGGCCGGGCGTTCGAGTTGCGCCGGCTGAGCCGGGAAAACCGCGTGCTGCGCAAAGAGGTCGAGGCGCGCTATGCCCCCGACGAGGTCGTCGCCGAGAGCGCGGCGATGCGCAGCGTTCTGGACCTGGTGCGTCGTGTCGCCCGCAGTCGGGCGACGGTCTTGATCCAAGGAGAGAGCGGCACGGGTAAGGAGCTGGTCGCGCGGCTGGTTCATTTCTGGAGTGATCGCGTCGGCGAGCCGTTCATCGCCGTCAACGCGAGTGCGTTCGCCGGGGGCCTGCTCGAGAGCGAGCTCTTCGGTCACGAGCGCGGCGCCTTCACGGGCGCCGTCCGTGATCGCGCCGGATGCTTCGAGCGCGCCGATCGCGGCACGCTGTTTCTCGACGAGATCGGCGAAATCGACGACGGTTTCCAGGCGAAGCTCCTGCGTGTCCTGCAGGACGGCGAGGTTTTGCGCGTCGGTGGCACGCGGCCACGCCGGATCGACGTGCGCGTCGTCGCCGCGACCAACCGCAATCTCGTCGACGAAGTAGCCGCCGGCCGCTTTCGCGAGGATCTCTTCTTTCGACTGAACGTCATTCCCGTGCAGTTGCCGCCGCTGCGCGACCGGCCGGTCGACATCCTGCCGCTGGCCGAACGCTTTCTCCGTGGTCATGCCGAAGAGCTGAAACGGCCGCTGCACTTCTCCGACGCGACGCGCGACACGCTGCATGCCCACGATTGGCCGGGCAACGTTCGCGAGCTCGCCAACGCCATCGAACGCGCCGCGCTGCTCGCCCGCGCCGACGAAGTGCAGCCCGAGGACCTGTTGCTGCGCCAGGAGCAGCCGCCGGCGCCATCGGGGTCGGGCATGATCCCCCTGCAGCAAGCTCTCGACGAAGCGGCCGCGCGCCACATCCGCAACGCGCTGACCAGCGTCGGCGGCCAGCGCATCGACGCCGCCCGCGCGCTCGGCATCGACAGGACCACTCTCTATCGCACGATGCGGCGACTCGGGATCGAGGACTCGGACTGAGCAGAGCTAGCCAGCCGGGAACAAGCGCGCGCGCGCCGTACCTCGCATCCAGGTCAGCGTCAACAGGATCGCCGCGGCGACGAGCCCGACGCACAGACCGATCCACAACCCGGCGACTCCCACCCCCAGACGAATCCGAGACTGGCACCGACCGGCAGCCCGATCGCCCAGTGGGAGATCAGATTCACGGCCATCGGTGTCCGCGTATCGCCGAGGCCTCGCAACGCTCCGGCCGCGACGACCTGGACACCGTCGAACAGCTGAAACACCGCGGCCACCAGCATGAGCGCCGCCGCCGTATCGCGCACCGCCGGATCGGTCGTGAACACACCGACGAGCATCGCCGGCACCGCGAGATAGAGGCCAGCGAATCCGGCCATCACCGCTCCCCCGGTGGCGATCGCCGTCCACCCAGCGACCTCCGTGCGCCGCCGGTCGCCGCGGCCCACCTCGTACCCGACCCGTACGGCGCCGGCCGCCGAGATGCCGAGCGGCACCATGAACGAGAAGGCAGCGATGTTGAGGACGACGTGGTGCGAGGCAGCAGCGACGGCGCCGATCCTCCCCGCCAGGGCCGTGACGGTTGCGAAGACCCCGACTTCGAGGGTCAGTTGGACCGCCGCGGGCCATCCCAGGACGGCCAACTCGCGCAGGCGCTGCGGACTCCAGCTCGGACGGACCCGCAGAAGGTCGCCGTGGAATCTCCAACAGTAGGCGACGAGCACCGCGAGCATGAACACGCGCGAGGCGAACGTGGCCCAGGCGGCGCCCACCGCGCCGAGAGCGGGAGCGCCGCCGCCACCGAGGACGAGCGCCCAATCGGCGACGGCGTTGACCACGTTGGCGACGACCATCGCGAAACCGACGATGCGCACGGCGCCGACGGCCTGGAGGAAGCGCCGCAGCGCATTGAAGAAGAGCAGCGGCGGCAAGCTCCAGCTCAGCACCCCGAGGTAGTCCGACGCGACCGTCGCGACCGCAACGTCGAGGCCGAGCAAGTCGATGTGGGGCGTTGCGGTGACGACGATTGCCGTCAACACCACGGACAGGAGGCCGGCAAGCGCCAGTCCATGCCACAGGTGACCGGCGACCTCGTCCGCACGGTTGGCGCCGACCGCGCGCGCGACGAGGAAATCGAGGCCGAGCAGCATGCCGGTTCCGAAGATCACCACCACGAAGAAGATGGCGCTACCGACGCTGACGCCCGCCAGCGCTTCGGGGCCGACGCGACCGACGAAGAACGTGTCGACGAGGCTCATCGCTTGCCAACCGAGCTCGCCCAACACCACCGGCCACGCGAGTTTCCACAGCCGGGGAACTTCTTCGCGGGTGAGAGCAGCGACCGAGGGAGACAGCATGCGGGTGCGTCGATCTGGAAGGAATGGCGCCGGACCACGGACGGCTCGGCTCGAGGAAAAAAAAGGGGTGCGAAGGCTTCCACGCCTCCGCACCCCTGCAAACGCGAGCTCTCGCTAGCGTTGCGCGCTGGCTAGTCCGCGCTCGTCAGTCCTGGACCTCGAGCTCGACGCGCCGGTTCTGGGCTCGGCCTTCTTCGGTCTCGTTGTCGGCCACCGGCATCGACTCACCGAAGGCACGCACGGACATGCGGTCGGCATCGATACCCTGCCCGATCAGGTAGCCCTTGACCGACTTCGCACGACGCTCCGACAGCCTCATGTTGTAGGCGTCCGAACCCACGGCATCGGTGTGGCCGGCAACGACGACGGTGACCGCCTTCTCGCCCGCGAGCGTCCGCGCCGCCTCGTCGAGGATGGGCTTGGCGTCGTCGCGGATGTTGGCCTTGTCGAAGTCGAACTGAACGCCGCGCAGGACGATCTTCTTCTTCGTCGGCGGCGGCAGCACCGGGGCCGGTTCCGGCTTCTTGGCGACCGGGGGCGGAGCCTTGCGCGGCTTCGGAAGCGGCTTCCAATCGTACTTGATGCCGATGCCCGCCGTCACCCACTGCGCATCGTCGGCGATGCTGTCCTCCAGATCCTGCGGATTCGGGTTGGTGGCGCCGGGAATGTTGTTCAGGTCGCGCGGCGTCGGCTTGAGGAAGGAGTACTGCCAGCGGCCGAAGGCGCTGATCGCCCAGCGCGTGCTGACGTAGTAGTCGATACCGCCGCCGAGCGACACGCCGGCGTCGAACTCGTCATCGAGACGGCCGCTGACGCCACCGAAGACGCCACCCTGACCGACGAGATAGGGCTCGAACTTTTCATTGAAGGGGATCGACAGACGCGGCCCGAAGGTCGCGCCCAGCACGGTCGTCAGGTCCTCCTCGCCGGAGAACCCGCGATCGTCGTCGTCCGGAGACTGCACGACGGCGTGGAGGTTGGCCTGCACGCCAAACGCCTCGTCGAACATGTAGCCGAAGTAGGGGCTGATCGCGCCGCCTTCATGAACGTGAGCCCAGTAGTTGTCGTTGGTCGGGACAGAGACACCGACGTCGACACCGACGAACGGACGGGGCCCCATCATCTGCGATGCGGCGACGTTGGGAATCAGGAACGCTGCGGCGAGCGCACCTAGGACGATTGACGAACGCTTCATGACAAACCTCCTCCACTCAGCTGAAAACCGAAGGCCTTCGAGGATGGCCGCGCGGCGCCGAACCCGCCCCAGCAGTGACGCTGCAGCGCCTTCGGCGGGTCAGCCGACACGCGCGAACCCGATGGCCACGTGCTCCTAAGCTGCGTTTACTAGATCCTTGACAGTGGAGCAACGACCGCACTCGCCCCGACTGTCGGTGCGACCGTCGCCGCGAATGTCGGGTCGACGGCCCGGGCGACGTCCGGAACCCCCCGAGATTCCGTGCGGTACCGCCCTCACACTTCCCCTTCCCCACCGGCGATGGGTGGCGCAATCTGCCGATCTTGCAGGAGTCAAGGAATTTTCTGCACACATTCTCACAAATCTCCGCGGGGTGGGAGTCGCTCGTGCCGTCCTCACCATGGGAGAACGCGTGGCACGATCCGTGCATCTTTCGGCCGCGTTGTCGCCTCCAATCACGGTTCTCCTGCAGGAACTGTGAGCGACTCGATCGGTGAGGAGGGCGGATTCGCCACCCGCCCTCCTCCCTCCTTTTCAATTCCGTGCCCCGTATTGGTTGAGACGATTGTAGAGCGTCTTCAACGAGATCCCGAGCGTCGAAGCGGTCTTCTCCTTGTTGCCGCCGAGTTCCTCGAGGGTCGCCAGGATGAGCGCCTTTTCGGCATCCGCGATCGATGAACCGACGCGGACGGTGATCGACGGCTGTTGCGTGCGTGCCGCCGTCGGACGCAGGCCCGAGCCGACGATGCGCTGCGCGGGCGTCTCCTTCATCTCGCCCGGAAAGTCGTCCGGCCCGATCTCGTCACCCGCGAGCACGTAGGCGTGCGCGATGACGTTCTTCAGCTCGCGCACGTTGCCCGGCCACGGATACGCCGAGAGCGCCTCGAGCGCCTCCGGCAGCAGTTGCTTCTGCGCTCCGTGGGCCCGGTTCAGCTCGTGCAGAAAGTGCTCTGCGAGCAAGCCGATGTCTCCGTCCCGCTCGCGCAGCGGCGTCAGGCGAATCATGAACACCTTGAGCCGATAGTAGAGGTCTTCGCGCAACTCGCCTTCTTGGATCTGAAGGTCGGGCTCGCGATTGGTCGCCGCCAGCACGCGAACGTCGATCGGAATCGTCTCTTCCCCGCCGACACGGCGCATCGTGGAGGTCTCCAGCACCCTGAGCAGCTTCACCTGGAACTCGGTCGGCGTGCTGCCGATCTCGTCGAGAAGTAGCGTTCCGCCGCTCGCGCGCTCGAAGAACCCACGGTGCTGGCGATCGGCTCCGGTGAAGCTGCCACGCTCGTGGCCGAAGAGCTCGCTTTCCACCAAGTTCGCGGGCAAAGCGCCGCAGTTCACGGGAACGAACGCTGCATTGCTGCGTCGGCTCAGCATATGGATCGTCTGCGCGACCACGTCCTTGCCGGTCCCGCTTTCCCCGACGAGGAGCACGCTGACGTCGGACGGCGCCAACTTGGCGATCACGTCGTAGAGCTCGTGCATCGGCGGCGAAGCGCCGACCAGGGCTCCGAATCGGCCCAGCTTGCGTAGGTCGGTCCGCAGGCGGCGGATCTCGGCGT
>CALJUJ010000068.1 GCA_937975525.1 uncultured bacterium | reverse complement strand
AGCTCGGCGATCCGCGCGCCCACCTCCGTGCCCCGGCTCGCGTATAGATCGGGATCGGCGAGCGCGCGCTCGAGCTCGCCGACGCGCTGCTCGATCTGCTCGATGCGGTCGGGAAGCTCGCGGCGCTCGCGCTCCTCCGCGTAGCTCAGCTTGGCCGTTCGCGGCGCCCGGGGCGGCGCCGGCGCACGGGCGGCCGTCGGCGGCGGCCGCCGAACCGCCTCGCAGTAGTCGGCGTAGGTGCCGTGGTAGCGCGCGATCTTCGCGTCGTCCTCGAAGGCGAGAAGCGACGTCGAGACCCGGTCGAGAAAGTACCGATCGTGCGTGACCACCAGCACCGTACCCTCGAACTCGAGCAGCATCGACTCCAGCGCTTCCAGAGTCTCGACGTCGAGGTCGTTCGTCGGCTCGTCGAGGATCAGCAGGTTCGCGGGCTCGGCCAGCAGCTTGGCCAGCACGACGCGAGCGCGCTCCCCTCCCGACAGCGTGCCGACCTTGTCGCGCTGGCGACGATGGTCGAAAAGAAAACGCTCGAGGTAGTCGCGCGGCGCGAGATCGCGGCCGCCCACCCGCACCACACCGCGATCGCCGATCGCGTTGGCGAAGACCGTGGCGTCGTCGTCGAGGCCGCCACGCAACTGGTCGAGGTAGGCGATGCGCGTATTGGCGCCGCGGACGACACGGCCGGCGCCGGGCTCGATCTCCCCGCACAGGCAGCGCAGCAGCGTCGTCTTGCCGCAACCGTTCGGGCCGACGATCCCGACGCGCTCTCCCTGCGCCAGGTGCAGCGTCAGGTCGCGAACGAGATCGCGTTCACCCCCCCGCACCGTCAGCTGGTGCAGCTCGAGCACCGTGCTGCCGCTGCGCGTGGCCTCCACCTGGAACCGAGCGGCCTTCTCCGCACGCGGCGCAGCCACCGCCGCGGCCGCCTCGATGCGGTCGATGCGGGCTTGCGATTTCGTCGTGCGCGCTTTGGGCTGGCGGCGCAGCCACTCGAGCTCCTGGCGCAGGTAGCGCTGGCGATTCTGCTCGGCGCGCTCGGCTTGGGCCAGACGCTCGGCGCGCGCTTCGAGGTAGACCTCGTAGCCGCCGTCGTAGCTGTAGGCGCGACCTTCGCTGAGCTCGACCGTGCGCGTCGCGACGCGGTCGAGGATGTAGCGGTCGTGGGTGATCAGCAGCAGAGCGCCTTCATACGACTCGATCAGGTGGCTCTCGAGCCAGGCGACGGTATCGAGATCGAGATGGTTGGTCGGCTCGTCGAGCACCGCGAGATCGGGTTGCCCGACGAGGACGCGGGCGAGGTCGACGCGACGCTGCTCCCCGCCGCTCATCCGCCCCACGTCGCGCTCGGGCGCGTCGATGCCGAGCCGTTGCAGGATCGTCTCGGCGCGGTGCACGAGGTCCCAACCCCCATGGCGCTCGAGGTCGTCGGCCGCGCGCGTCTGCGCCTCGAGCGCGGCCGCCAGCGCCGCATGGGCGGCGCCGCCCTCGATCTCGTCGGTCGCACGACGGTAGCGAGCGCGCGCCGCGCACCAATCCGCGATCCCGGACAGGGCGACGTCGACGGCACGCGTGCCGGGGCGCAGGTTCGGCTGTTGCTCCAGGATGGCGACGCGCGCGTCGCGCCGCCGCGCCACCGTACCGCCGTCCTCGGCCTCCACCCCGGCGAGAATGCGGCCCAGCGTGCTCTTGCCCGAGCCGTTGCGTCCGAGAAGCCCGACGCGCTCGCCGCGGTGGATGGCGAGCGAGGCACCGTCGAGAACACGACGGTCCCCGAAGCTGCGAACGACCTCGATGGCATTGACGACGGGCACGGCGCGGCACCTTAGCCGGCCGCGCGGAGACGTGCGAGCGCGCCTCGCACGCGGGTCGTGCCTGATTCGGGAGAAGCGGGGACACTACGCGCGGGCGTGTCCGCCTTGGTCGCCGGCAGGGAATGGGCTAGCTGACGGGCATGGCCTGCCGCCGCTTGCGTTGGGCGCTCCTGGTCGCCGGGGCCGCCGCGATGATGCCGCTTCACGTCGGAGCCACCGATCGCGAGCCCCTCGCTGCGGAATCCGGCTGGCGCGACGAGCTCGACCGGCGCGGCCTGTCGCTGGAGGCCGTCTACACCGCGGACGCGGTCGCCATCGTCCGCGGCGGAGCGCGACGCGACCGGCACTTCCTCGACAATCTCGACCTGACACTCACCTGCCGCAGCGAGGAGCTGCTCGGCTGGGACCTGGGAACCGTCTTCCTGTACGGCTTGCGCAACAGCGGCGGCAGCCCGTCGGCGAGCCTCGACGACCTGCAGGGCGCGGACAACATCGAGGCTCCGACCTCCTTCCAGCTCTACGAGGCATGGTGGCAATACAGCCTGCTCGAACGCATGACCTTGTTGATCGGTCTCTACGACCTCAACGCCGAGTTCGACGTCGCCGAAAGCGCCGCCCTGTTCGTCAACAGCTCGTTCGGGATGGGCCCCGACTTCGCACTCAGCGGCGTCGCCGGGCCGTCGATCTTCCCGGCCACGTCGCTCGGCACGCGCATTCGCCTGCGCCCCGTCGACTCGGTCGATTGGCTGGTGGCGGTCGTCGATGGCATCCCCGGCGACCCCGATCATCCGGGCGGCACCCACGTGCGGCTCGACCGCGACGACGGCTTGCTGGTCGCGACGGAGCTCGGTTGGATCGTCGACGCGAACACCGGAGACGACGCCAACCTGCGCACCCGCCGGCGCCGCATCGGCCGCGGCTGGGGCGAGCTGCCGTACACGCTCAAGGTCGCCGCCGGCGCATGGATCTACACCCGCCGACTCGACGACCTCGACGACGTCGACGCCTTCGGCGACCCGCGGCGCCGCACGCCGGCGCCGGGCGCGTACGTCCTGGTCGACTACGATGCCTCGAAGCGCGATCCGTTCGATGCGTGCGGACTGTCCGCGTTCGCACGCGCCGGCATCGCCGACGGTTCCGTGCAGCCGGTCGCAGCCTACGTGGGCGGCGGGCTCGCCTACACCGGGCTCTTGCCGGCGCGCCCGGACGATCGATTCGGCTTCGGCGTCGCCGCCGCACGCACCAGCGCCGGCCAGCGGCGAGCCACTCGAGCGGCCGGTGGCGACCCGCGCGCTTCGGAGGGCGCACTGGAGGGGACGTCTCAGGCGCA
>CALJUJ010000067.1 GCA_937975525.1 uncultured bacterium | reverse complement strand
TGTCCTGACCTCGGTGGAGAGGTGTTCGACTCACCTGCCGGCGGTCAAGAGATCACGCTGGATGATCGACTCGGAAGTCGCATCGGTGCACGGCCCGAGGGCTCGCCCCATGAGCCGGATGGGTTCTTGATCCGCGATGGTCGCGACTTGATCATCTTCGTCGCAGAGCCGGATCACTCGGTTGGTTCCCCCGCGAAGGCAAGCGCCGCCGGGTTCCTGGTGGCCGGGGAATGCTCGAGTCAGCGACGGGCGTGTTCGAGCGTTGCGGACTGCGATGCCGGAACCTGCGCCCAGGACCCTTCGGTCGAAATCAACGTCGGAACCGTGTCGGTCGATGCGCTGGGGGACGAGACCCCATTCGAGCCCGATGGGTTGCTTTCATTCGTTCGCAGCTACCCGGATCCGCAGGCGGGGGAGCGAAACGCGGTCGCGATCTCCGGCGAGGGTGATCACGTCTACGTCGCGCGGTCGAACGGTCTCGAGGTCTTGGGGCGCAATGCTTCCACCGGTTCGCTCGAGCGTACGCAGATGCTGATCGACGGGGTCGGCGGCATGGACGGACTTAGTGGTGCCCATACGGTCATCGTGAGCCCTGACGATCGCAACGTCTACGTCCTGGGCAATCTCACGGTCGCAGTCTTCGCGCGCGATGGGGCGACTGGAGTTCTTCGGCATCTCGAGACCATCAGGAACGGGGATGGCGTCCCTGGCTTTCTCGTCGTTCCGAGCTCCATTGCGATCAGCGACGATGGGGTGCACGTGTACGTGACGGCACACGTGACGAGCTCTTTGACTCTGTTCCGTCGTGACCAAGACACCGGACGCCTGACGTTCGTCGAGCAGTGGCGCGACGGACTCGACGGCGTCGATGGTCTCTTGCGTGCGAATGCGGTCGTCGTCAGCCCCGACGGTGCCAACGTCTACGTTGCCGGTATCGGAGAAGAGGCCTTGGCGATATTCTCGCGCGACTCCGAAACCGGAAGCCTCGTACCCGTGCAAGTGCTCGGCGTCGGACCGAATTCCCTGGCGATGTCTGCGGACGGTCGCTTCCTGCTCGGAGGCCTCCAGGAGGAGCTGGGGATCTTCTCGCGACTAGCCAACGGAGCTTTGACTCATGTGGGCAATGTCCCACTTCTCGGTACGCCGGATGGCTCCGTCGTGGGATCGCTCGCGATCACGGACGCGGATCGCACGATTTTCGCGACCGCGGGCAATCGAATCATCCGCTTCGTTCGCGACTCCGACGGCGACTCGGTCGCAGCGGTCGAGGTGCTTCAGGATGGGGCGGGCGGCGTTCAAGGACTCGATGGGGTGAGATCGATTGCGTTCAGTTCGGATGGTCGCCACCTGTACGGAGCCAGCGTCGGCGATGACGCGGTGGTGGTCGTCGAACGCGACCTCGACGACGGAAGCCTCACGATCGTCGATCTGTTCGACCTCAGTGATTCTCTGATCGACGGCCTGCGCGAATTCACTGCGGCTTCCCTGAGCCCCGACGACCGCCACCTCTATGTGACCGCCCGACAAGAGGACAACGCTCTACTGGTGTTCTCGCGTGACTCCGAGCGTGGCACCTTGCAGCCCGTGGAGGTTCAGCGGGAGGGCCTGGGGGGAGTAACCGGCCTCATGGGCGCGTCGGACGTCGCCGTTTCGCCAGACGGCAACCATGTCTACGTCGCCTCTGGCTTCGGGTCGTCGGTGGCGATGTTCCGCCGTAGTGTCGCAACCGGCAAGCTGACGTTCCTCGGGAGCTTTCGCAGTGGCTTCGGAGGTGTCGAGGGCATCCGCCGAGCGCTGAGCGTCGTTGTCAGCCCAGATGGTCGGCACGTCTACGTGGCAGGAGCGGATGACAACTCGGTGGCGATCTTCGATCGAGACTCGTCGACGGGCTGGTTGACGTTCATGAGTACCATCACGAGTGGGGTGAATGGTGTCGTCGGACTGAACTTTGCGTCGCAGATCGTGTTGCATCCGACAGGGGATCGCCTTTTCGTCCGCAGCAGTTCGGGGATTGCCCTCGATCGCGGTGTCGCGATGTTCGCGCGCGATGCCGTCAGTGGAGCATTGACGCAACTGGACTTCGCTTCGGATTTGACGTTGGCTGGCATGGGCGTGACGCCCGATGGTCGTCATGTGCTGCTCGGCGGATCGTCCCCTTCCGAGCAGCCCCAGGCCCGATATCCTCAGGTCACTTTGCTGGGTTTCAACCCCGCAATGAACCGCTTGGTGTTCCTCGATTCTCTGATCCTGGAAGACCAAGGAGCTCCGGCTGTCGGGTTGGCGCTCACACCCGTCTCCACGCGCGATGGCCGTCACGTGGTGGCGTTCGCTCAATCGCGATTCTTCGGCCTGGAGCGTGACGTTGCGACGGGTGCGCTCGATGTCGTCGACGTCGACGAAGCGGAATCTGGACGTTCACCGGTCACGACCCACGATGGACGCTATCTCTACGCAGTCGGAGACGGCACGATCGAGGTGTTTCGGATCAATGAATAGGGCGACGAGCTCCACGCCGTTCGCCCTGGTGCACGTCGCTTGGAGAAGCGGCGTGGCGTGGGGCAGAAGCGGAGGACCCGCCGAGACGGCGGGCGCTACAGAGCCGTGCTGAAGAGCCCGGTCGGTAAAGGCCCCTCGCTGTAGCGTCCGCCGTCCCGGCGGAAAGGGGCGGCGCGGCGTGGGACTGAGGCAGATCCCCGCCGAGACGGCGGGCGCTACAGGGCCGAGCCCCAGGGCCCGATGGGTGAAAGACCCCTCGCTGTGGCGACCGCCGTCCCGGCGGAAAGGCGGGGGCGGGGCGGAGG
>CALJUJ010000066.1 GCA_937975525.1 uncultured bacterium | reverse complement strand
CCGAGCAACCATGCCGCAGCGATGAAGACTGCGGGTTCGGCGCCTGCGTCTCGGTGCTCGCCAGCAACGCCGGTGCGTTCGGCCGCGATGGCGGCCACACCGTGCGTGTCGGCGACCAGGTTCTGTGGCAATTCGGCGATACCTTCGTCACGTCGGGGCTCCTGTCCTCCACGGCTGCCTGGAGCGATACGGTCGACCCAATGACCCTACGCGACGCGAAATCGAGCGCAGGACGACTGACTGCCTTCCTACCGTTCGTTCCGAGTGAGGTCGCGTTCAACGAAGAGCGAGCGACCGTTCCTCCGTGCTGCCTCGAGTGGGAGGCGTGCGATGCGGCGGAGCCGACGTATTGCTGTTGTGAAGCCGCCGTCGATTGCACGCAGCGCATCGCCCTGTGGCCCGGCGACGGCACGGAAGCCGAACCCGGAATGGCGACAGTCTACTACGAGCGTCAGGGGGTCGGCGTCGCTCCCTACGATTTCACTCCGGGTGGAGTGGGCTTGGCCACGGTGGAGCCTGGAGCGGCCGCGGCCGACCGTCTGCGCGGTGACGACGGCGAGTACCTGATTCTCTTCGGCGCCGACGAGCCCCATTTCGCCCGCGGCCTCGAGGTGGTGGTCGACGGCCGACGTTACTTCTACCTCTATGCAAACGGCGACCGCTCCGGTTGTAGCGTCGACGTGCTGGCCGCACGTGTTCCCGTCGCGTCCATGGCAGATCGGTCGGCTTACCGCTTCTGGAACGGAAGCGAGTGGGACGTGTCGCTTGCGGCGGCACGCCCGATCGTCGAATCGATCCCTGGCGGCCTGGGCTCGGTCACGTGGAACCGCAGGCTGCAACGATACCTGAGCGTCTGGAACGACATCTGCACGGGCGGTTCGACGTTGGTGCTACGCACCGCGCCGACACCCCTGGGCCCCTGGAGCGATGCGATGCCGCTCGATCTGGCCAGCCTGGGGGCGAGTGCGGACGCCTACTACGGGCTCGTGCATCCGGAGTTCGGCGACGGCGCCGAGCTCGTCGTCACCTACTTCGAGCCCCTCGATCTCGTCTACGGCCAGATGCGGTTGCTGCGCTTGATTCTGCCGTGAGCCGCGACGTGCCGGGCGTCGGACTTACCATCGCGGCGGTTCCGTAGGATAAAGGGGGGCGAGGAGGGAAAGGCACCGATGGCGACAACGGAGACATCCCCGGAAGCCAGCACGACGCGCGACGATGCCAGCGTTCTCGGTCTACCGGGGCAGTTGGTGGCGGCCATTCGCAACGCCATGGACATCGCCCGCATGGGCCGCCTGGAGCAGGCGGCAAAGACGCCCTACGAAGTGGTGTTGCGCGAGCCGACGTTCGCCCTGCGTCGCTACGAGCTCGACGGCGACGATGCGAGACCGGCAGCGCGCGCGCGCAAGGGCCGCAAGGCCGCACGTCGCCCGGTGCTGATCCTGGTGCCGCCGTTGATGATCACCTCCGAGGTCTACGACATCGCCGCCGAAGGGAGCGTCGTCGGAACGCTCCTCGCGCGTGGCGTCGATCCGTGGGTCGTCGACTTCGGCGCGCCCGAGCAGCAGGAGGGCGCCCTCGAACGAACTCTCGCCGATCACATTCTCGCCTGTAGCAAGGCCGTGGATCACGCGGTTGAAGCCACCGGCGGCGAAGTCCACCTCGCCGGCTACAGCCAGGGCGGGATATTCGTCTACCTTGCTGCGGCCTACCGACGTAGCGCGGGAATCGCGTCGCTGATCACATTCGGTAGCCCGGTGAACGTGCATAGCCAGGTCCTTCCAGGCGTTCCCGACGAGGTCGCGGTGCCACTCATCGAGGCTCTCGGATCGGTGCTCGCCGTCGGCTTTTCGCGCACGGCGGTGCCCGCCTGGTTGTCACGCAACACGTTTCGGCTGCTGAGCCCGACCAAGGAGATCCAGAACCAGGTCGAGTTTCTCCGCTCGCTCAGCGACCGCGAGACGTTGGCCCGCAAGGAGGGTCAGCGTCGCTTCCTCGGCGGCGAGGGATTCGTGGCCTGGCCGGGACCGGCGTTTCGCGAGTTCATCGAGCAGATGATCATGGGCAACCGTCTGTTCTCGGGCGGCTTCGTCGTCGAGGGACATACGGTGACCATGGCCGACATCTCCTGTCCGGTTCTCGCGTTCGTGGGCGAGAACGACGACATCGCCCGTCCCCCCACGGTGCGGTCGGTCGCCGACGCGGCACCGCGCGCCGAGCTCTGGGAGGCTTCGATCCGCGCTGGACACATGGGCCTGGTCGTCGGGAGCCGTGCGTTGCGCGAGACGTGGCCGACGGTGGCGGACTGGATCGCGTGGCAGGAAGGGCGCGGTTCCAAACCGGACATCGTCGTGCCGATCGGCGCCAAGCCGAAACGCCCACGGCGGCGCGCGCGCGGCCGGGCGCACGCCCAGGAGGGAAGCGGTGGATTGCTGGCTCTCGCGAGTTCGATGGGGCGTGACGGAGTGTCGCTGCTCCTCGACGCCGCCAGCGAGGGGGCAGAGGCGCTGATGACGGTCGGTTCCAACCTGACCCGACAACTGCCGCGCCTGGCCCGACTCGAGGGATTGCGCCGCGATAGTCGCGTCGGCCTGGCCCTCACGCTGGCCGAGCAGGCCCGCCACCACCCGGACGATACGTTCTTCCTCTACGAGGGCCGAGCGCACTCGTTCGCCGATGCCGACCGGCGCGTCGATGCGATCGTGCGCGGCCTGCTCCACATCGGCGTCCGTACCGGCGACTACGTCGGCGTCCTCATGAGGACGCGACCCACCGCGTTGGCGCTGGTCACAGCGCTCAGCCGACTCGGTGCGGTCGCCGTATTGCTGCGCCCGGGTGAAGAGACCGGCGCCGAAGTGTCCGCGGCCGGGATCGAGCACCTGATCGCCGATCCCGCTCATGCCGCCGCTGCGGCGCGGGTCTGGGACGACACCCTCTACGTTCTCGGCGGGATCAACGCGCCCGATCGCGAGCTGCCCGCCGGCGCCGTCGACATGGAGAAGATCGATCCGGATCGAGTCGCGGTGCCCGAGTGGTACGAGCCGTCGCCCGGGCGCGCCGAGGACGTCGCGTTCCTGTTCTTCTCGGGACATGGCGATCGCCTTCATACCAACCGCATCACCCATCGTCGCTGGGCTCTTTCGGCGTTCGGAACCGCCTCGGCGGCCGCGCTCACCTCGAGCGACACGGTCTTCGCCTGGACACCGATTCAACATCCCACCGGCCTGCTGGTGTCCGTCAGCGGTGCGCTCGCCGGTGGCGCCCGCCTCGCGCTGTCCCAAGGCTTCGAGGCGCGCACGTTCTGGGACGAGGTGCGGCGTTACGGCGCTACGGTCGTGTTCTACACCGGTACCATGCTGCGCGAGATCGTCGATGCGCCGCGCGACCCGGCCGAGCGCAAGCATCCGGTGCGTTTGTTCGCCGGGTCGGGCATGCCGCGCCCGTTGTGGCAACGGGTCGTCGAGCGTTTCGGCCCGGTCAACGTCCTCGAGTTTTTCGCCAACACCGAAGGCAATGCCATTCTCGCCAACGTTGCTGGCAAGAAGATCGGCTCCTGCGGCCGGCCGCTCCCCGGCAGTGCCGCCGTGCGGCTGGCGGAATGGAACGTGGACGTCAATGAGCCGGTATACCTACCGAGCGGTTACGTGGCCGAGGCGCCCGCAGGGCAACCTGGCATGCTCCTCGCCCGCGTCGAACGTGAGCGGGGCGCCATCGAGGGGCGGCCGCTGCGCAGCGTGTTCGCGGCCGGCGATGCCTGGAGCGCGAGCGGGCATTTGTTTCAGCGCGACTCCGACGGCGATTTCTGGCTCGCGGACACCGTCGGCGATCTGATCCGTACCGGTGG
>CALJUJ010000065.1 GCA_937975525.1 uncultured bacterium | reverse complement strand
GGGGGTGGGGGTTGCGGTGTCGGCCGGTACCGGCGTCGCCGTCGGCGGTTCGTTCACCGATCGAAAGGCGGCGCGAAACAACGCTGCGGCGACGTCCTAGACACCGGTGGCGACGCACGAGGTCGTCGCCGCCGAGGTCGTTCCGCAGCCGTCGAGACTCGCCAGCGTGGCGTCGTCGCAGCGCGCGACGACGCGCTCGAGCGTCGCCCGGGCGCGCGCCAGTCGCCCGCGCGGATCGGCCGTGACGCAATCGGTCGTCGTGGGCAGATGACCACGCTCGACGTTCGACTGGCAGGCGTGTTGCAGCTTCATGCGCGTCGTCAAGTAGCGCCAGGCCGCGGAGCCGATTCGCTCCTGGCAGCGCCGCAGGTCGCGATCGATGGGAATCGGTGGGGTTCCGTGCGTCGAGGTCACCAGATCTTCGGTGTGCGCGGTGTTCAGGCAGACGAGGCAATCGACGACGCCGTCGTAGCGCTCGCCGATCGGAACGGATGCGCACGGAGCCGGGCACGAGTCGTAGCCGAGCACGCTCGGCGGCGACACGGCCGGCCGGCGCTGGCCGGTGCAGGAGACCTCGGCGCGGCGGCGCACCTTGGCTCGCTCTCGGTCGATGCGTGTCTGCGTAGGGGCCGTGGCTTCCGCGTTGCAGTCGCTGCCCGCGGCGATGCGGCCCTTCATGCGCAGCTTGTGGCAGTTGACCATGCCCTGGAACGAGGCGCGCGTGAGCCGACTCAGCGTCTTGTGCAGATCTTTGCGGCAAAGTGCATCGGTGGTCGTCGCTGGGATGGCCTGTGCGGATACCGTCGGCGGTGCGCCCATCATCGTCAGCGCCACGACGGCGCCGGTGATCGCTCGTTTCATGTCGTCCTCCCTCGGTGGGCCAGGCGCCGTTCGGCGAGTGGCACACGCAATCGATTGGTCTCGGCAGTAGCGTCGATCCCATGCGGACGGGCGAGGTGACAACGAACGATGGCTGACGGTTGTCTGACGATCGTGGCGCGAATCTGACGGTCGCATCTGGACGACCTCGTCGTGGTGCTGCTAGCGTTCGCGGGCGGCGATTCCAAGCGATAGAGAAGCCAGCCTTGCTGTACCGATTTCTCGACTGTGAGCTCGACGAGGGAACACGGACCCTCGTGCGTGCGGGCGGGGTCGTTCGGGTCGAGCCCAAGGTGCTCGACCTGCTCGTTCATCTCATTCGCTGTCGCGAACGCCTCGTCGAGAAGGCCGAGCTGTTCGCGCGCGTTTGGACGGACACCTACGTATCGGACGCCTCGCTGATGCAGTGCGTGCGACGGGCACGGGTCGCGATCGGCGATACGGGGGGTGAACGGGCCGCGATTCGGACGGTTCGCGGCCGCGGGTATACCTTCGTAGCTCCCGTCACGGTCGACGCTGGCCTTCGCGCAGAGAACGAAGCGTCGAGCGAATCGCCGACGGAGCCCGGCGGTGGGCCCGACCTGTTCGGGCGTGCGGCGGAGATCGCGGCCGCGGACGAGTGGTTGGCGGCCACCGCGGCCGGCAGCGGCGGTCTCCTGCTGATCCCGGGCGAGGCCGGCGTCGGCAAGTCGATGCTGGCGCATCGCATCGCCGAGCTCGCGCAAGCCCGCAACTTCGCCGTGCTCTGGGCCAACGGCGGAACGCGTCTCGGCTCGCCGCCGTACTGGGTCTGGTCCCAGGTGCTGAACGCGTTCGCCGAGGCGGTCGAGCCTCCCGTCCTGCGGCATTCGCTGGGCGTCGGGGCGGCAGACCTCGCGGAGCTGGCGCCCGGGCTTCGTCAGCGCCTCGGCGAGCTGCGTGAGGCGCCGGTCGTCGATGCCGAACAGCTCCGCGCCCGACTGCTGCAAGCCTTTCTCGATTGGTTGCGACAGGCATCCCGGCGGCAGCCATTGCTTGTGGTCTTCGACGACGTGCACCTCGCCGACCGCTCGTCGCTGATGGTCCTCGAGCTCGCGGTCCAGGATGCGCAGTCACTTTCGTTGGGCTTCGTCGCCACCTGTCGCGTCCCCGACGTCGATGCCACCCGAGATGCAGCGGCGACGATCGACCGCCTTCGAGTGGCGGGCCGTTGCCGCGAGATCGAACTCGTCGGCTGGTCCGAGGCGCAGCTCGCCGACGTCGCCGCGGCCCACCTCGGCGACGTGCCCGGAGCCGACGTCGCTGCTCTGTGGCGCCGCACCCAGGGGGTTCCGTTCTTCGTCGTCGAGCTCTTGCGGGGTGCGCGCACTGCGGCCGACCTCGCCGGCAGCGCTCGCGAGGTCGAAGTGGAAGGCTCCGTGCCGACGGCGGTGCGCGCCTTGGTTCGAGAGCGGCTGACGTCGCTCACCTCCGACACGCGAAGCTTTCTGGAGGTTGCCGCCGTCGTCGGACTCGACATCGTTCCCGAGTTCGTCGCCGCGCTCTCCGGCCTCGACAGGGGAGCGGTGACGGCGGCGATGGACGAGGCCGAGGCCCACCGAATGGTCGTGGCCGACGCTGGCTACCGCTTTGCACACGCTCTGTTCGCCGAAGTGCTCTACTCGGAGTTGCCGACGTTTCGCCGCGCCCAATGGCATCGAGCCGTCGCCGAGGAGTACGGTCGCGTCGGACGCGAACCGGCGGCGCGTGCCTACCATCTCACCCGAGCGAACGGTTGTGTCGATGCCTCCGTGGTGGTGCGGGCGTTGATCGATGCCGGCGATGAAGCGGCCGCCAAGCATGCTTACGACGACGCGCTGGCCCATTTCGAACAAGCGCTCGGGCGTCTCGACGATAGTGCCGACGCGGACTTGCAGGGGCAGGTGTTGGTGAAGCTGACGAGCTCCGCTCGCTATGCCGGGCGAATTCTTGCGGCGCGTGCATCGGGCCGTCGCGCCGCAACGACCGCGCTCGACCTTGGCGATGCCTAGTTCGCTGCGCGCGCAGCGCTCAACTACTCGGGGCTCTTCTATCCGCGCGCGGTCGGTCGCGACCCGAGCGCGGCCGAGGTGTTGAGGGACGTTCTCGACCGCTACCCCGACCTCGAGGCGTCGACGTGCGCCCGCGTGAATGCTCGGCTGGCTTCGACGCAGGCCTCGGGCGCCGCCCAGGGCATGGAGCGACTGCGGCGGGTCGACGCAGCGGTCGCACGGAGCCGAGGCCTGGGCGACGCGGCCGCCCATGCGGAGGTGTTGCTGGACGCCGTTCTGGCACGACTGGATGTCGGTTCGAGCGACGGGTTGCAGCCGTTGGCCGAAGAGCTCGTCGCTGTGGGGCACGTGGGTTGCAGTCGCTGGCGGTCGTGTTCCTCCAGCGTGGCGAGCTCGAATCCGCTCGGGCCGAGATCGACAGGCTGGAGGCCATCGCCCTCGAGCTACGGCTGCCCGAGTACGAATTGGCAGCGACCCATCTCGGTTATTGCGTTGCGTTGCAGCAGGGACGGTTCGAGGAGGCGCAGCGGATGTATTCCGCGCAAGGCGCACTACCGCGGCGCGGCACGCGGGTGGTGTTTCAGTACCTTCTGTTCGCTCGCCTCACGGGAGCGCGCACGGCGGGCGCGGGCGAATCGATGCCTCGAACGGACGTCTCGCCCGAGCTTCCGTGGGAGCTGATGCAAGTCGTCTTCGATGCCGACGCGGGGCGCAGGAACGATGCTCGTGCCGGACTTCGTGAGCTGGTCGACGACGACTTCCGCAACCTATACGCCCCGAGCGGGCTAGGCACAGGGCCGGTCGTCCTGGCGGGGCTTGCGCACGCATGTGCACTCGTCGACGACGTCGATGTCGCGAAGATTCTTTTCCCGCATGTCGACCGCCAGCGTCAGCTCTGGGGGGTGGCGCCGTTCGGGCATGTATTGGCAGGTCCGATGGCGCGCTATGCTGGCC
>CALJUJ010000064.1 GCA_937975525.1 uncultured bacterium | reverse complement strand
GGCGGCCGCCGACGCGGACACCGCCTGCGCGGCCCCCGCCGAGCTGCTGACGGCGTTCAACGAGCTCGGCATCACCCAGTTCGCGGTGCCGGAGGCGCTCGGCGGCGCGGCGACCGAGCAGTCGCCGATGACCAACGTATTGATCGCCGAGGAGCTCGGCCGCGGCGACATGGGCCTCGCAGTCGCGGCGCTGGCGCCGATCGGCGTTGCCAACGCGCTGGTGCGCTGGGGCTCGGCCGACCAGCAGGCCAAGTACCTGCCGGCATTCGCGGAGAGCGATCCGCCGCGCGCGGCGCTGGCGATCGGCGAGCCGCGGCCGCTGTTCGAAGCGGCGGCCATGGCCAGCCGCGCCACGAGCAAGAACGGCGGCTACGTCCTCAACGGCATCAAGTCGATGGTGCCGCTCGGCAACCACGCCGACTTCTTCCTCGTCGCCGCCGAGCTCGACACCAAGGGCCCGCACGTGTTCCTCGTCCGCCCCGACCTGCCCGGCGTCACCGTCGAGCCGGCGCCGGCCATGGGCATCCGCGCTGCGGGCACCTGCACGTTGCGCTTCGCCGACACCCCGCTGACGGCCGGCGACCTGCTCGGCGAGCGCGTCGGCGCGTGCGCTTTCACGGAGATGATCGACCTCGCACGCCTCGCCTGGTGCGGCCTCGCCCTCGGCACCGCTCAGGCGGTGCTCGATCTCGTCATTCCCTACTGCAACGAGCGCATCGCCTTCGGCGAGCCGATCACCAACCGCCAGTCGGTCGCTTTCATGATCGCCAACATCGCTCTCGAGCTCGACGGCATGCGCATGCTGACGTACCGCGCGGCGAGCCGCGCCGAGCAGGGGCTTCCGTTCCATCGCGAAGCCTACCTGGCGCGCCTGCAGTGCGCCGAGAAGGGCATGGAGATCGGCACCAACGGCGTTCAGCTCCTCGGCGGCCACGGCTTCGTCAAGGAATACCCCGTCGAGCGTTGGTACCGCGACCTGCGCGTCATCGGCGTCGCCGAAGGCGGGTTGATGGCCTGAGGCGCAGCGCCGAACCAAGGAGAATCCCATGATCAATCTCGAGCTACCGAAGAAGATCCAAGACCTACAGAAGATGGCGCGCCAGGTGGCGCAGGAGGTGTTCCGGCCGATCTCGCGCAAGTACGACCTCGCCGAGCACGAAGTCCCCGTCGAGCTGGAGATGCTCGCTTCGGTCATGGACGGCATGGACCGCGGCGGTGGCGCCACCGCCGGAGCCGGCGCCAGCGCCGCGCACGACGGCAACGGCAGCGCCGACGCGGGCACCAGCGTGCGCAACGGCGCCAACATGTCGACCGTCGCGGGCATCGCCGAGCTGTGCTGGGGCGACGTCGGCCTGTTGCTCGGCATGCCGCGGCAGGGCCTCGGCAACGCCGCCATCGCCGCCGTGGCGACGCCCGAGCAACGCGAGCGCTTCGCCGGCTGCTGGGCGGCGATGGCGATCACCGAACCGGCCGCCGGCTCCGACTCGGCGGCGATTCGCACCACGGCCGTGCTCGACGGTGACGACTACGTGCTCAACGGGGAGAAGATCTACGTCACCGCCGGTGGGCGCTGCGACACGGTCGTGGTGTGGGCGACGCTCGATCCCAGCAAGGGACGCGCGGCGATCAAGTCGTTCGTCGTGCCGAAGGACACGCCGGGCCTCGACGTCGTCCGCCTCGACCACAAGCTCGGCATCCGCGCCTCGGACACGGCGACGATCGTGCTCAGCGACTGCCGCGTGCCGAAGGAGAACCTGCTCGGCAGCCCGGAGATCGAAGTCGAGAAGGGCTTCGCCGGCGTCATGCAGACCTTCGACAACACGCGGCCGATGGTCGCCGGCATGGCCGTGGGCCTCGCCCAGGCGGCCTTGGACCGCACCCGCGAGGTCCTCGACGGCGTCGGTGTCGCGATCGACTACGACCGCCCGGTGTGGAGCGTCGGCGCCGCCCAGGCGGAACTGGTCCGCATGGAGGCGGAGCTCGAGGCGGCGCGGCTGCTGACCCTGCGCGCCGCCTGGATGGCCGACAACCGGCAACCGAACTCGAAGGAAGCGTCGATCTCGAAGGCCAAGGCCGGTCGCGTCGCCAACGCGGTCACCCTGCGCTGCGTGGAGCTCTGCGCCTCGGTCGGCTACTCGGAGACCGACCTGATCGAGAAGTGGGCCCGCGATTCGAAGATCCTCGACATCTTCGAGGGCACGCAGCAGATCCAGCAGCTGATCATCGCCCGCCGGATTCTCGACAAGAGCTCCGACCAGCTGCGCTGAGTCACGCCTTGCCACGCCGGGGCTCCAAGCGCCGGCGTGGCAAGGCGGCGGCCGGCGACAGCGGGAAACCGAACAGGTTCATGCGCGTCCCGAGAGAAGCCATCGACCCGCAGCTGCGTGTGGCGGGAACGCTGGCGCGCCTGGTCTTTCGACCATCGCTGCCGCTGTGGCGTTGCTTGCGTTTCGCGAGCAGGCGGCTCGTCGGGCGCCACGTCCCCGGGCTGCGCGGGGAGCAGAAGTGGATTCCTTCGAGCGAGGGCGGCCCCGACGTTCGTGTCCGCGTGTTTCGCCCGGCCTCCGAGGCGCCCGCAGGCGCGCTTCCCGGAGTTCTCTTTCTGCACGGCGGCGGCTACGCCCTCGGCATTCCCGAGGCTTCGGCGGTGCGCCTGCGCACGCTGATGCAGACCCGGCCCTGCGTGATCGTCGCTCCCGACTATCGCAAGTCGCTGGAAGCTCCCTACCCGGCGGCGCTCGACGATTGCACGTCGGCACTCGTATGGATGCGCGACCACGCGGACGAGCTTGGGGTACGCTCGGACCAGTTGATCGTGATCGGGGAGAGCGCCGGCGGCGGCCTCGCCGCTGCCGTGACGTTGCGCGCTCGCGACCGCGGCGACGTCGCCATCGCCTTTCAGATGCCTCTCTATCCGATGATCGACGACCGGATGACGACCGCTTCCTGTCGCGACAACGACGCACCCGTGTGGAATGCGTCGCACAACCGGCTCGGGTGGCAGCTATACCTCGGCGGCCTCGCCGGCGACGCTGTGCCGAAGTATGCCGCGGCGGCACGGGAAACCGACCATGCCGGCCTGCCGCCGGCAGCGACTCTGGTCGGCGACCTCGATCCGTTTCGCGACGAGACGATACGGTG
This sequence comes from uncultured bacterium, assembly GCA_937975525.1. Taxonomy (GTDB): domain Bacteria; phylum Desulfobacterota; class Binatia; order HRBIN30; family HRBIN30; genus CALJUJ01. The sequence continues at coordinate 1,876 of CALJUJ010000064.1, read as the reverse complement.
GGTGGAGGGCTTGCGCGCCGCCGGCGTTCCGTGTGCGTTCCGGCAGTTCGACCGGGCCTATCACGGCTTCGAGCTGCTGCAGCCCAACGCCGAGGTCAGCCGCGCCGCCACGGCCTTCGTCTGCGAGCAGTTCGCGCACGCGGTCGACGACTGCTTCGCCGCGCAGCCTTCGCGCTCCTGAGCCGCCGCCGCGCGCGGACGGCGCGCCCTTGCCCGATTAGTACGATCGTACTAATTCAGGGTCATGCCGCCGACCGCATCGACCCGTGCGCCGCAGCAACGCAGCCTCGCAACCCGCCAGCGACTCGTCGCCGCCGCGTGCGCTGCCTTCGCGCGCCGCGGATTCGACGGCGCCTCCACACGCGAGATCGCCCAACGCGCGGGCGTCGCCCTCGCCGCCCTGCCCTACCATTTCAAGACCAAGGACGCGCTCTGGCGCGCAGCCGCCGACGATTTGTTCGCGCGACTGCGCGCGCGCTTCCCTCCTGGCGACGACGACCTGGCGACGACCGACCTCGCCGGTCGCCTGCGCCGACTCCTCGGCGAGTTCGTCCGCTTCTGCGCCGAGCACCCCGAGCTCCACCACTTCATGATGCGCGAGGGCAGCGCCCCGAGCGCACGGCTCACCTGGCTCGTCGACGCCCACATCCGCCCGATGTTCGCCGCCGTCGACCCGTTGCTCGAGCGCGCCGCGGCAGCGGGCCTGCTGCGCCCCCAACCGACCCCGCACCTGCTCTACATGATCATGGGCGCCGCCTCCGTCCCCTACGCCGCAGCACCGGCATTCAGGCTCGTCACCGGCAAAGACCCGGGATACCCTCGGCTCGTCGCCGCCCACGTCGACGCGGTCGTAGACCTCTTCCTACCCAGCACCCGAGGAGTTTCGTAGTGACCCATCCCCTGCCCGGCTCGATTCCGCTGACGCGGCCGGAGCCGCTCGTCCGCGCCGACCGCATCCTCTACATCCGCTTCGCCAAGCCCGACTTCGAAGCCAGCCGCCGCTTCTTCGGCGACTTCGGTCTCACCGTCGCCGACGAATCCCCCGAGCGCCTGCTGCTACGCGGCGCCGGCCCCGCGCCGTACGTGTACGTCGCCGAGCGCGGCGCCGCCCCCGCCTTCCTCGGCACCGGATTCGCGACCGAGGTGCGCGCCGACCTCGAGACGCTCGCACGCACGACCGGGCGACCGATCGAGCCCATCGATCTACCGGGCGGCGGCGAGCGCGTCCGCCTGACCGACCCGATCGGCTTCACGGTCGACGTGGTGCATGGAATCGAGCCGGTCGCGACCCTGCCGACGCGCCAGCAGCCGTTGCCGCTCAACACGCCGTTCGCCAAACCGCGCGTCAACGTCACCCAACGGCCGCCGCGAGCCCCGGCGGACGTCTGGAAGCTCGGCCACTGCGTCGTGCAGACGCCGCGCTTCGCCGAGGCGGCGACCTGGTACATGCGTCATCTCGGCTTGATCCCGACCGACGTGCAGTGCCTGCCCGACGGCCGCCCGGCGCTCGCCTTCCTGCGCACCGACCGCGGCGCAACCCCTTCCGATCACCATGCGTTCGTCGTCGTCACCGGGCCGAAGTCCGCCTTTCTCCACTGTGCCTTCGAAGTGCTCGACGTCGACGCGCTCGGCGAAGGCCAGCAGATCCTCAAGGCAGGCGGCTGGCACCACGTCTGGGGCATCGGGCGTCACACCCTCGGCAGCCAGCTTTTCGACTACTGGGACGACCCGGACGGCTTCGAGGTCGAGCACTACGCCGACAGCGACGTCTTCACCGCCGACCATCCGACCGAGTACTCCCCGTTCGAACGCGGCCGTCTCTGGGAGTGGGGCGACGACGTGCCGGCGAGCCTCGGCCCGCAGCCGAGCGTGGGCT
>CALJUJ010000063.1 GCA_937975525.1 uncultured bacterium | reverse complement strand
CCGGCGCCCCGCGATTCCCTTGCCGCGGATGCGTCGGCGCCCCCCGCCACCACGGTGACCCGGGGCGCCGCAGCCCCCCCGTGCACGGACGTGCCATCCCCGGGGGCCTGCACGAGATTGCGCCGCGCGTGTCGCGTCGTTAACGTTCACGTATGAGCGAAATCTCTCTTTCGACGGTCGAGCCGGAAAATCGCGAGCGTCCGGTTCTGCTGCAGACCGAGGCAACGCGAGCGGTCGAAGCCGACGCGGAGATCCAGGCGATGTCGGCCGATGACCTCGTCGCCGGCATCGAGCGCCTGCGGCGCGAACGCAATGCGGTGATCCTGGCGCACAACTACGAGATCGGCCCGATCCAGGACATCGCCGACTTCGTCGGCGACTCGCTGCAGTTGTCGCAGCAGGCCGCCGCCACCGACGCGCAGCGCATCGTCTTCTGCGGCGTGCACTTCATGGCCGAGACGGCCGCCATCCTCTCGCCGGACAAACAGGTCCTGATCCCCGACACCGAGGCGGGCTGTTCTCTGGCGGCGATGGTGACCGCGGAGGAGGTCCGGCGGTGGCGCGAGAAGCACCCCGACGCGGTGGTCGTCGCCTACGTGAATACGACGGCCGAAGTGAAGGCCGAAGTCGACTACTGCTGCACCTCGAGCAATGCGGTGAAGGTGGTCGCGTCGATCCCCGAGGACCGCGAGATCCTGTTCCTACCCGACTTCTTTCTCGGCCTGTACATCCAGCGCATGACCGGCCGTAAGCTGCACCTGTGGATGGGCGAGTGCCACGTGCACGCCGGCATCCGCCCGGACGACATCCACACGATGTGGGAGAAGCATCCGGACGCCGAGTTGGTCCTACACCCCGAATGCGGCTGCGTCAGCCAGTGCATGCTGGCGATCGCCGACGGCGACCTCCCGAAGGACAAGACCCACGTGCTCAGTACCGGCGGCATGGTGCAGTACGCGCGGGAGTGCCAGTCGAAGGCGACCCTCGTCGGCACCGAGGTGGGCATGTTGCATCGGCTCCGCAAGGAGAACCCGCGCACCGAGTTCATCCCGCTCAAGCGCGAGGCGATTTGCGAGTACATGAAGACGATCACGATGCCGAAGCTCTATCGGTCGCTGCGCGATCTCGTCCACGTGGTCAGCGTGCCCGAGCCCACCGCGAGCCGGGCACGAGGGGCGATCGAGCGCATGATGGAGCACGTCTGAGCCCCAGGCAGAGCGCATGCGACTTGCGCTGGCGCTCGGGAGTCGATTCGCAAAGCCGCCGATCGGCGGCTGAGATCCGCAGGCTTGCGACGTGACCGCCCGCAACAATCTTCCCATGTTCGTCGACCGGCCATTGGCAGGCAGCTTGCAGACATCCAGACTCCATCACCGCAGGTGAGGAGGCGAAGCGATGCGAATCGACACGACCAAGAGGCGGACGCGGCGACGCGACGAGCGGCCGCCGCATTCCGACCAAGGACGCCGCGACCGTCCCGGCGCCGGCCCGAGCACGGCGATTCCGCCCATCAATCGCACCGTGAGCGGCGGCTGGCTTCCGGCCTCCGGACCCACCGCGTTCAACGTGCCGATCGCGACACCGAGCCAATGGAGCTCGTGAGGCGCGACCTCCGCCTCAGGCGCCGAGGCTCGGGCCGGGCCGAAACGCGATCTGCATCTCCTTCACACCATTGATGAACGTCGAGCGCAGGCGCCGAGGCGGTGCCGCCAGCTCGACGTCGTGCAGACGCTGCACCAGGCCGCGAAACACCTCGTTGAGCTCGAGGCGCGCCAGATTGGCGCCGAGGCAGAAGTGCTCGCCGAAGCCGAAGGCGACGTGTTCGTTGGGGCTGCGGCGAATGTCGAACCGGTCCGGTTCGGCGAACACGTCCTCGTCGCGGTTCGCCGACGGGTACCACAGCATCAGCTTCTGGTCGGGCTCGATGCGCTGCCCGCGGACTTCCGCGGGACCGAGCGACTGGCGGCGGAAGCAATGCACCGCGGGCGCGAAGCGCAGGATCTCTTCGACGGCCGACGGCAGCAGCGACGGATCGCGCTGCAGCTCGGCGAGCTGGTCGCGGTGCTCCAGTAGCGTCAGCATGCCGTTGGTCGTCACCGTCCGCGTCGTCTCGTTGCCGGCGATCAACAACAACAGGAAGAAGAAATTGAAGTCCGACTCGTCGAGCTTCTGGCCGTCGAGCTCGGCGCGCACCAGCGCCGTCGCCAGGTTGTCCGAAGGCGCCGCCGTGGCGATCTCGCGCAGCTTCGTCGCGTAGACGAACATCTCGGCGAACGCTTCTTCGGCACCGCGTTCGTTCACCGACTTGCCGTCCTCGTGGTAGTCGGGGTCGTCGAAGCCGACCATCTTGTTGCCGACCTCGTAGACTTGGCGGCGGTCTTCTTCGGGAACGCCCATCATCTCGCAGATCACCTCGAGCGGCAGGCGCGCGGCGACGTCTTCGACGAAGTCACAGGCGCCGCGCTCGATGACGCCGTCGATGATCTTGTCGACCATGGCGCGGATGCTCGGCTGCAGATTCTGGATGATGCGCGGGGTGAAGGCGCGGCTGACGAGCGCGCGGTACTGCCGGTGCTTGGGCGGGTCCATGTTGAGCATGATCGCCTGCACGTAGGGGAGGTCCTGCGGCTTGGGATCTTCGAGCAGCGTCCCCTGGCGCGCCGACGAGAAGAGCTGGGGGTTGCGCGAGACGAACTTGAGGTCGTCGTACTTGGTGATCGCCCAGAAGCCCGGCCCGTCTTTTTCCGGGTGCCAGTAGACCGGAGCCTCGCGCCGCAGCAGCGCGAACATCTCGTGCGGCGTGCCGCGTTGGAACAAGTCCGCATTCGTCAAGTCGACGTCCGCCAGTTGCATTGGATGCTCTCCCTGGAAAGGTGAAACAAACGTTTGTTTATTCTGCCAAGAGCGCTACAGTCAAGGGTCGAATGGTTGCGCCCGCCGCACCCACCGGGAGATGATCCACGATGATGAGTCGCCTCACCAGCCTCTGGCTCGACTACGGTAGAAGCTTCGCCCCCAAACGATTCTCGGCGCGTACCCGAGACGGCTGGAACATCGCCCTCTACCGCTACCCCACCGGCAAGCACAGCCACCGGACACCCGTGCTCCTGTGCCACGGCATGGGCGCCAACCACCACAACATGGACGGCCCCGGCAAGCTGTCGATGGCGCGCTACCTCGCGCGCCGCGGCTACGACGCCTGGGCCATGGAGCTGCGCGGCGCCGGCAACTCCACCCGCCCCAACTGGTGGAACGGCAAACGCTACGACTGGACCTTCGAGGACTACGTCCACCACGACGCCCGCGCCGCCCTGCGCTGCGTCCTGCGCGAGACCGGCGCCGAACGCGTCCACTGGGTCGGCCACTCGATGGGGGGCATGATCGCCTACGCGCTCCTCATGACACCGATCCAGACGAAGCTCGCCAGCGTCGTCACCCTGGGCTCGCCGACGATGAGCCAGGTCGGCCACCCGCTCCTCGACATCGGCATTCCCTTCGCCGGCCTGCTCCGCTACCTGCCACCGCGCTTGCCCTCGGGCACCTTCACCCGCCTGGCTTCCCCGTTCGCCAGCGTGATCCTCCGCTTCGGCCAGGGCACTTTGTCGGAGCTCGGCTTCCACGAGGGCAACGTCGATCGACGCCTCCTGCAGACGCTCATGCTGACCACGGTCGAGGACATCCCCGCGTCGCTGCTGCGCGAGTTCGCCCGCTGGTACGAAACCAAGACCATGAGCGACCGCTACGCCGTGTTCGACTTCACCGAACACCTGGAACGCATCGTCAATCCCCTGTTCATCATCGCCGGCAACAAGGACGAGCTCACACCGGCTCGCGACCTGCGCTACATCTACGAGCAGGTCAGCTCGAGCGACAAGGCCTTCCGCGTCATCGGCCGCGAGCACGGCTTTCGCTCCGACTACAGCCACGCCGACCTGGTGCTCGGGCTCAACGCTGCCGCCGACGTCTATCCACTCGTCTACAAATGGCTCGAGAGCCACCGCGCCGAACGCGCGCTGCAGCCGAGCGAAGGACCGCACCTGCGCGTCATTCCGAAGTCGACCGCCGACCGCGGCGCGCAGCCGATGTAGAGTCGCCGCGCGGCCGTGCAATCGCAGCAGCCGATCGACCACCCGCATGCTCGAGTTGCGCCACACCACACCGGCATCCTGGACGGCCGTCGCCCTCGGCGACCTCGACGCCTTCCTGCGCGACCATGCCGCCAACGAACGCAAGGTCTCCGGCAGTGCCCTCTGGCTCGCCGTCCACTACCCCGATCACGAAGAGCTCGTCACCGCGATGATCGAGCTCGCGCGCGAGGAGCTCGCTCACTTCCAGCTCGTGTACCAGGTCCTGCGCGAGCGCGGCCACGGGCTCGGTCAGGACTACCCGGACCCGTACATGGGCCGCATGCACCGGCTGATGCGCAAGGGCGTCACCCGCGAGCACCTGCTCGATCGCCTCCTCGCCTTCGCCATCGTCGAGACGCGCGGCTGCGAACGCTTTCGACTGCTCGCCGACGCGCTTCCGGCGGGTCGATTGCGGGACCTCTACGTCAACCTCGTCGGCGCCGAAGCGCGTCACCACGCGATCTTCCTGCGCCTGGCGAAACTCTACTATCCCGCTGCCGAGGTCGCCGCGCAGCTCGATCGTTTGCTCGACGGCGAAGCGGAGATCACCCGCGCACTCCCGCTGCGGCCGGCGCTCCACTGAACGGCCGCCCCCAGGGCTCGAATCGTGCGCGTCCTCGGCCTGTTTCCCCACCCGGACGACGAAACCTACGCCGCCGGGGCCGCCCTGGCGCAGTGCGCGGCGGCGGGCCACGATACCCGCGTCGTCACCGCCACCCGGGGCGAGGCCGGACGCGACCGCAGCGGCCGGTCCACCAACACCTCCGACTTGGCACGGCGGCGCAGCGCCGAGCTCGCCGCCGCCTGCGCCGCGCTCGGGGTGTCGCTCCACGGCTTCCTCGATCTTCCGGACGGCGGGCTCGACCGCCTGCCGCCAGGACGACTCGCCACCCGTGTAGCGAAGGTCCTCGACGATCTCACGCCCGACGTCGTCGTCACTCTCGGCGCCGATGGCGTCTACGGCGCGCTCGACCACCTCGCACTGACCCGCAGCATCGTGTCGGCATGCGACAACCGGCCGACGCCGCTCGTGCTCGGCAGCGCGTTTCCGGTCGGAACGTTCACGACGCTGCGCCGCAAGCTCCACCGCGCCGGCATCGCCGTCGACGTCGATCTCGCCCTCGGCGGGCATGCCGCCGACGTCGCGTTGCGCATCGACGTCGGCGACTGGCGCGAGCACAAGCTCGCGGCGCTGCGCGCACACGCGTCGCAGCTGCGCGACGGCGACCCGTTCTCCTTTCTCACGCCGCAGATCGTCGCGACCGTCTTGCGCGAGGAATGGTTCGTTCCGCTGCCATGCACGTCCTCCACCTGACCCGCGACTTTCCGCCGGCCCATTGCGGCGGCATCACCACCGCGGTGGCGGGTCTCGTGCGCGCGCTCGCTTCCCTGGGCCTGCGGGCATCGGTCGTGTCGCTCGAGCGTCGCCGTGGACTCGACGACGATCGCGCTCTCGCGCTCGATTGGGTGAGCGCGACGAGGATCGGCGACGCCGACGACGGCGCGAATGCGGCGCGCCGTCTGCTGCGCGGCGACCGCGCCGATCTCGTCCACCTGCACGAGCCGACGTTGGGCGACGCAGCGGTCGCGCTCGCGCGCGCCCACGATGCGCCACTGATCACCACGATCCACGTGGACTACGGCGAGCTTGCGGCGCGGCGCGGGTTGAGCCCAGCGCCGCTCGGCCTGTTGCGCCAGCAGCGCGTGATGCGTCGCGCGGATCGGATCGTCGTGCCGAGCGCCAGCGCCGCCGACGGGCTCCGCCAGCGCGAGCCGGAGGTCGCGGACCGCGTCGTGGTCGTGCCGCACGGCGTCGACGTGGGCGAGGGCAGCCCGATCTGCAGCGAGCGCGAGGCACTCGTCGTCTACATCGGTCGCTTCGACGACACCAAGGGGACGCAGGACTTCGTCGAGGCCGTCACCCAGGTTCTCGCCGGCCGACCGCAGGCGCGCGCGATCGTCGCGGGTGGATTGCCGTCGCACCCGCGGATGGAGCGTCGCTGGCGCCGTCGCTGGGACGACGGCCTGGCGACCGCTGCAGCGGTACGCGACCGCATCGAGGTGACGGGCTGGCTGCAGACCGAAGCGATCGACGAGCTCCTCGACCGTGCGGGCGTCGTGGCGATCCCGAGCCGCTACGAGACCTTCGGCATGGTGGCGCTCGAGGCGATGGCGCGAGCGGCGCCGATCGTCGC